>JANXQG010000461.1 GCA_025356915.1 Planctomycetota bacterium
AGTCCAGCGGCGGCGAGTCCCACCCGTTCACGATCTTGGGGAACAGGTACAGGAAGAACGCCCCGCCGGCGAGCGCCTCCGGCACGGCCAGCATCATCAAGCAGGCATCCATGAGGTCGCGGTAGGTCAGGTACAGCACCAGGAAGATGACCAGGATGACCGCCGGGAACACCCACCGCAGCGTCCGGGCCGCGCGCTCCTGGTGCTCGAACTCGCCCGCCCACTCGACGTGAACGCCTTCGGGCAACTTCACCTTCTGGGCGACGACGCGCTTGGCTTCCTCGACGAACCCGACCGCGTCCCGGCCCCGGACGTTGAGCGTGACGTAGTTCAGCAGCCGCCCGTTCTCGCCCTTGAGGACCGCCGGCCCCTCGGTGATCCGCACGTCGGCCACGGCGGTCAGCGGGACCAGCCGCCGGCCCTTCGCGGCGTGTTCGATGACGCCCGCGTGGGCTTCGGAGCGGAACGCCGCGTCTCCGGTCGCGGCCGTGCCGGGGCGGGCCTCGGTGGCCTTGCTCGCCGGGACGAGCAGGCGCTTCACGGCGTCCTCGTCGTCGCGGTAGGCGCGGGCGTACCGCACCCGCACCGGGAACCGCTCGCGGTCCTCGACCGTGTACGTCACCACCCGCCCGCCGAGGGCCGTCTCGATCTCCGTCTGCACGTCCTCGACCGACACCCCGAACCGGCCCGCCTTCACCCGGTCGATGGTGACCTCCAGGTAGCCCTTGCCCATCGCCTGCGCGGCGACCACGTCCCGCGCGCCGTTGACCGGCTTGACCGCCGCCTCGATCTGCTGGCACACGCGGGTGATCGTTTCGAGGTCCGGGCCGAACACCTTGATCCCGATGTCCGTCCGCACCCCGGTCGAGAGCATCTCGATGCGGTTGATGATGGGCTGGGTGAAGATGTTGGACCACCCCGGCACCTGGAGGACGCGGCCGAACTCGTCATCCACCAAGTCGCCCTTCGGCCCGCCGGTGCGCTGCCGGAACACGACCGCGTCGCGGAACGGCTTCTCCAGCTCCGCGCGGAGTTCGCCGAACGCCGGGAACGCGGCCGGGTCGTGCGGGCGGCCGACCTGGGTGTTGAACGCGGCCGTCGCGAACCGCTCCGCGTCCGCGCCGCGCGGCACGCCCGCAAGCAGCCCCTTCGACTGGGCCGCCTTCACCGCCTCCTCCAGCGCGAACCAGGTGAACGCCTCGGTGCCCCGGTCGAACAGCTCCCAGTTGACGGTCTTCACCCGGTCGCGCCAGGCGCGGAGCCGCGGGCCGTCCGCGTCCGCCGTCGAACCCAGTTCGCGCTCGATCTCCTGATACCGCCGCAGCGCGAGTTCGCGCATCACCTCGTCGAACCGCTCCAGCGCCTTCTGGGCCGCGTCGTTGACGAGGGAATCGCGGTCCCCACCGGCCGCGGCGACGAACCCCCGCGCCTCCAGCGCGCCGAGAACCCGCCGGGCCTGTTTCTCGGCGTCGGCGTAGCGGATCACCCGCTTCGGCCACAGCGCGCGGGGGCGGAAGTTGACGAACGTCTCGACCATGTCGAGCGGGGCCGGGTCGGTCGCCGTCTCCGCGCGCCCGGCCTTCCCGACCACGCTCTCCACCTCCGGGAAGCCGCGGACGAGGGCGTTGCGGGCCTTCAGATCGTCCGCGACCTGCGTGACGCTCGCGCGGGGCACCGTGACCGGCATGTCGAGCGTCGTGCCCTCGTCGAGCATCGGCATGAACGACACGCCGATCTTCGGGAAGTGCCACGCCCACAGCGCCAGGAAGGTCAGGGTGACGAGCGAGAGCGTCTGCCACCCCAGGCCCCGCGTGAAGACCACGGTCAGCCCGGTGACGAGCGCGAACGTCACGAGGAACATCGCCCGCCAGGCGTGTTCGGCCGCGCCCATCCCGACCACCGCTTGGAGCGGGAACAGCCCGGCCGCGAGGATGAGCAGGGCCGCGAACGCCCACATCACGAGGTTGAAGCGGTCGAGCGCGAACGTCAGCATCGGCCGGTACACCCGCGCGAAGCTGCGGACGATCCAGTTCTCTTCTTCACCGCGCAGCCGGCCCCGGATGAAGGTCGGGATCAGCGCCGGCACCACCGTCACGGAGATAAGCGCCGTGCCGAGGAGCGCGAGGCTCTTCGTGAGCGCGAGCGGGTGGAACAGCTTCCCCTCGCGGCCGGACAGCATGAACACCGGCACGAACGACAGGAGCATAATCAGCACCGAGAAGAAGATCGGCCGCCCGACCGTGCGCAGCGCCGGGATCACCAGCTTGCGGGTGTCGCCCGTCACCTTCGCCGCGCCGAACTTCTCCTTCAGGTGGTGCGTCGCGTTCTCCACCATCACGATGCCTGATCCACCAGCACGCCGACGGAGATCGTGATGCCGGCCAGGGACATGATGTTGGCCTGCACGTCCACGATGCCGAACCGGCGCAGCAGCCACATCATCCCGAACGAGAACAGCACCGAGAGCGGGAGCGTGACGCAGATGACGAACGCGCTGCGGACGTGCGACAGGATCAGCATGACCGCGACGGCGGCGATCAACATTTCGTGCCACATCACGTCGGCGAGGGTGCCGATCGCGCCCCGGACGAGCCGGGTGCGGTCGTAGGCCGGCACGATCCGCACGCCCTCCGGCAGCCCCGGCTGAAGCTCCTTGATCTTCTCCTTCACCCGCTCGGTGACCCGCAGCGGGTTCTCGCCGTGGCGCATCAGCACGACCCCGCCGACCACCTCGCTGCCGTCCTTCTCGAACACGCCCCGGCGGAACCCCGGTCCGAGTTGCACGGTGGCGACCGTCTTGACGTACACCGGCGTGCCGTTCACCTCCTTGACGACCGCGTCCTCGATATCCGCCTTGCCCTTAATCCAGCCGATCCCGCGCACGATGTACTCGGCGTTGTTCTTCTGGATCACCCCGCCGGCGGCCGGCAGGTTCGAGCGGCCCACCGCGTCGAACAGTTCCCCGACCGTGACGCCGTAGGCGCGCAGGTCGTCGGGGCGCACGTCCACCTGGTACTCGACCGGCGTCCCGCCGACCGGGGCGACCTCCGCGACCCCGGCCGCCGCGTTCAGTTGCGGGGCGACGTAGAACTTGTTGAGCGCCCACAGCCGCGACGGGTCGATGGGGTGCGCCTTCGACGGTTCGAGGGTGTACCAAAAGATTTGGCCGAGCGCGGTCGCGTCCGGGCCGAGGTACGGGGTGACCGATTTCGGCAGGAAGCTCGACGCCTCGGCCAGCCGCTCGCTCACCCGCTGGCGGGCGAAGAACAGGTCGGTGCGGTCCTCGAAAATGATCGTAATCATCGAGAAGCCGAACTCGCTCGACGACCGCACCGCCTTCACGCCGGCCAGTCCTTGCAGGTTGACCGAGAGCGGATACGTGACCTGGTCTTCGATCTCCTTGGGGCTTTGGCCCATCCAGTCAGTAAAGACGATAACCTGGTTCTCCGACAGGTCGGGGATGGCATCAACGGGCGTGTTGACAACGGAATACACGCCCCACATCACCACACCCAGTGCCAACAGGATGACGATGAAACGGTTGCGAATCGAGAATTCGATGATTTTTTCGATCATGGCGCTTTTCTTTCCAGCTTCTTCAGGATTCCGTCGGGATCACGCGTTGCTTTGCCGATGCACCCCTTGCAGCAAAGGTAGACGGGCTTGTTGCGAAGCATAATTTTCACGGGCACGCCCATCGACCCGAGTGCGGCCCCCCTCACGGGACATAGGGCCTGGGCCTGGGCCGGCTGCCGGTCTTCTTCCGGAAGTTTTTCAATGTTTTTGAGATCCTCTTCGGAAGGGACGACTGCCGCCAGCGATTTGGCCTCCGCGCCCTTATCTCGCGATTGCTTTTGCGTGACTGGCGGCAAACCGTTGCCGGACGGCGAGCTGCCACTGGCACCGAAATAGGTCGAGGCCGCAGCCGGATTGAGCCGCGTTTCGGCATCGATGAGGAACCCACCCGCCGCCGCCACCTTGTCACCGGCGGTCAGTCCTTTGAGTACCGGGTATACATCATCCTGCCGCGGTCCGAGTTCGACTTCGACGCCCTCGAATACTCCCTCTTTGCTTTCGACATAAACGACCTTCTTCGCGCCCGTATCGACCACCGCCTGCTCCGGCACGACGAGGAACTCCTGCTGCGGCCGTGCCGTGCCGCTTTTCTGGCTGACAAGGATCACCCGCGCGGTCTTCGCAGCCAGCGTTTTATAAGGCTCGATCGTTTCCAGCGGCGTGTTGATGGTCACGGCAGCAAACATGCCGGGCCGCAGTTCGTTGTCGGGGTTGGGCAACTGCACGCGGATGCGGTTCGTCCGCGTCGCAGCCTCCACCCGTGGATAGATCGAGGCCAGTTCGCCGGTGAAGGTGCGATTCGGATAGGCTTCCACCGTGACCTCGACCTTCTGGCCGGACTGGAGGAAAGCGATGTCCTTCTCATAAACCTCGGCCTCGACCCAGACGCTCGACAGATCAGCCACCTCGAAAAGGGTCATTTTCGCTTCCACGCTGGCACCGACGACGATCTTTTTTTCTACCACGAATCCGTTCTGCGGCGAGCGGATCACCAGGCTCTTCGGCGGCTCCCCGGAGGCTACGATAGGGTCGATATCCTGCTGATAAACTCCCAGGAGCAGGAGTTTGTTCCTTGCGGAAGCCGTAAAATCGCTGATCCCTTGCCCCTTGGTGGCCAGGACAATCTCTCGGGCCGTACTATAGAGTTCGGGGCTATAGATATCGGCCAGCCGGTCACCTTTGTGAACCAAGGTGAAGGTCTTGTCGACGTAGAGCTTCTCCACGTAGCCATCCACTCGGCTAACAATTCTCGACAGACCGCTCTCGTCGTAGGTTACATAGCCCACGGTTTTCGTCTGCCGAGCCACGGGCCGATAGCCGATTTCCACCGTCTTGATGCCCGCCATTTGGATGCGATCGGGCGAGAGCTGCACGCGGACGGTGATACCGGCCGGTAGCTCCTCCATTTGTCCCTTGGTGCGAATGGACAGCGGCATGCCGCAGATTGGACAGCCCGGCACATCGCCGTTGCGCTCATAGGACGAACGGACCACTTGGGGGTCCATGGAACAGAAGAACTCCTCACCCGAGGGCAGCTCGCGGTTGGCCGTCGCGCGGGGGTGTGTCCAGCGGTCCCAGTGGCTCTTCACATTGTCCCATTGAACGATAAATAATCCCACTCCGGCCAAAATGGCAATGAAACGAATTCGTTTTACGATCACCAGGCCGACCAGCCAGAGTTTTTGGCGGCCCGTGAGCTCCGGTGTTTCAGCCACCTGGGAAGCGATTGGAAGGGTAGTTTCTTGAGTCATGATCCTATTCCTTGTTTTGCAATGACCTTTGGAGTGCGAGGGCTTGCCCTCGCTTTTCAAAACGGGCTCTTCTGATTTTGCTTGCGGATTGAGTACGCCCTCATATAAATGCGTGGGGTGGGACGAGTGAAACGAGCCTCACCATTTTTCCAGCAAATCCTCTCGCTTTTCAAAACGCGAGGAGAGTTTGATTCGTTCGAGACTGGCCGTATTGAAAAGCGGTGGCAAGCCACCGCACTCCAAAGGCGGCCGATCTCTGAATGAGCGCGAGTTGCAAGATGAGCAGGAAATCGCAGGAAAAGTCAACCGTACGCGCGCACTATCCCACTCAGGCGCGGAATCAAACGACGAGTCGACAGAGCGAGTTCAGACGTTCCAAGGAGGTCTGGCCAGGCAAAGAGAGAAAGTGAATGTCCAGCGAACCGACAACGGTCGTCGCGATTGCATGAATTGCTGGTGAAGCATGGGCAGAAGCCAGCGTCTTCGCCGTTTCGGTCTGGGTATTGTTCGGCCCGGGTGCTGGCGTGGGAGCCGAATGGTTTTTGGCACACCGGCAACCTGAAGTGGGGCTGCTTTTGCCTGAAGGGCAACAGCAGCATCCTTGGAGCGACTGCGACTTTCCTTGGCAGCAGCATTGGGCCGTGCCCTTTCGGCAGCACGAGGCCTTTCGCACGGGATCCGCAGCGACTGCCCCGCCCCCCGCGCAGCCGCAGCCCAACATCGGCATCGCCTCTGCCGGAATAAGCAGGGCGGCCACCCATACCAGGAATCGCACGGCAATCGAGTTGCGGGACAACATAAAACCAAGCAAAGTTGAATTTATCCGATCCATCCACCTATTGAACTCTACCACTGCAATACACCCAGGTCAATGATAAAACTGGGGGGCGGCCGGTTTGTAATGGAGGCCTTACTTTTTCAGCAACGGCCGTTGCATGAGGCAGGACCAGGCCGGATAGCCATTTTTGAAGATCGGACTGGGCATGCAAATCTGCTCCAGTCGCACGACCTCGAACAAACGGCCCAGCTCGTTGTAAAGCTGACGCTTGGTGACCGGCGGCGGACTCCCCTCAATCGGCGGCTCGCCCGCAGCAGCGGCCAGCGTCATGTAATACGAACCCGGCCGAGTTACGCGCCATAGCGAGTCGAGATAGCGATCCAGCTCGATCAGTCGGGTGTAGTGATAGAAGCCCGCATCGTAGACTAAATCGAAGGTGCCGGAGTTTTGGGCGAACTCGAAGAAATCGGCGAGTACAAATCGCGGTAAGGCATCGTCTAACTCGGCCCGGACCCTGGCCCGCTCAATGGCGGTGGGGGAGCTATCGACGGCCGTGACCTCCAGGCCACGCCGCACCATGTAAACCGCATCGGCACCGGTGCCGCAGCCGACATCCAGAACGGAACCCCGACCAATCCGCTTTTCGTCCAGAAGGCGAATCAGTTCCGCGGAAGGTTCGCCCGTCTCCCAGACTGGCGTGCCCTCCCGATAAATTGCATCCCAGTCCCAGTGTCCAGCAGATATCATGGCCGTCATCTCATCACGTATGAAAAATTGGTAACTCGAAAAACTTCGCAACACCTTCTTAGTTTGGAGTCTAGCTCGGCTTTACGCAAGCCAGCCATTTCATTTTTGTTCGGCTGTGGTATGTGCGGCATGGGACCTTGAGGCCAGAGAAATGAGAATCCAGAAGATTGGAGGAGATGCTAAAATCACGGACCGACCCCTTCCTCTGGCTACTTCCTCTGCCCCATTCCTCCCCCTTCCTCATGATCAGCGACGGGGCGGGGTACAATACGTTCCTGGCCGCAAGCATGTACCAGGGCAAGGTTGGCAAGCAGATCTACGATGGCCCCGAGTGGGTGCAACTCTCCTGCTCGAACTATCCGCTCAACCGCTCGATCGGTCCCACGCGCGATAACCAGCAAGACCCGATTGTCGTCTACGATCCGGCCAAGGCCTGGAGCAAGGCTCGCGGCGAAGAGGCGCCCGGCGCGTTCGGCACGGCGGGCTACCAGTACATGCTCAGCACCTACACCGACTCCGCCGCGTCCGCCACGGCGATGGCCTCCGGCGTGAAGACCTTCAACAACTCGATCAACTGGAAGAACGACGGCACACCGCTGTGGGGCAAGACGGTGGCCGAAGTGGCCAAGAAGAACGGCCGCTCCGTGGGCATGATCACGACGGAGCCGTTCGATCCGATCGTCGACCACGGGCCGGGCAACCTGCCCGGCATCAAGCACTATTCGTCGAGCCACAGCAACCAGGTGGTGCCGCTTTACGTCCGCGGGGCCGGGGCCGAGGAGTTCCGCAAGCTGATCGTCGGCAACGACCCGACGGCTGCCAAGACGTGGAATATTTCGGGCGACTACGTCGATAATGTGTCGGTGTACAAGGTGACGCATGACGCGATTGTGAAGGATAAGGTTAAGCACTCGCAGATCAATCCACCGCCCGCTGGCTCGACCTCCGGACCGATGGTAGAATAGGTGGAAGTGCTTCCCTGATCGGATGATCTCTCTCATTTCTCGCTCTGCGGCATCAAGCTCCTTCGCCACCTCACGCTAGTCCGGCCACAGAACCAAGTGGCCGCGCCCATGAGGACGAACATCAGCCCGCACCAAGCTGGCGCGGCGCGACGGACTTCGCCGAGACCAAGAATGAGCGGACGATTGACCGGAGTGATCGTCGCCAGAGTCATTAACATGGCGTAGATGGTCGTGAGGATGGCACAAACGACCATCTGCACCCGGGCTGCGGCCCAGTCCGGCGCGTTGATCATCCAGACGGCATAGACCAACTGGAGAACCGCCATGAACACGGTTGCCAATGCCCAGGGAGGTGCCGTGAGAAGATTGGCATGACCCACGATCACCGGTAGCAGGCTCACGAGCGCGGCGACGGCCAGCAGAGCAGCTAGTTGAAGAGCGATCCGCCACTCAGCCTTGCCCGGTATCGTCACATCGGCTGGGAGATGCCTTTGGGCTGGCGGCCATAGCTTGCGGAGCCAAGAGGAAAATGCGAAGCCCGCGATTCTACGACGAGCAACTGCGGCCTGGCCGCTCGGCACCGCTGCGCGTTCCGGCTGCTCGACCGGTGGCAGTGGCACGGCCACCATTCCCGGCTCGCGCTGTAGGATCGGCGGCAAAGAGCAGGGAGCGGGGAGCGGGGAGGAGGCGGGGAGCGGGGAGCGGGGTTCCCGTGCTGGTGGCTTCGTGATTGGCTTTATCGGCAGCCTCGCCGCAGTCGCTGCCGGCGGTTTCAGAGTTGGCTTGGCTACCGATCTCGCCGCCGGATTCCTCACAGGCCCCTTGGCCGGTGCCGGCACGACCATGATCTTTCCACATGCCCCGCAACGAATCTTCCGGCCCACAAGTTGCGAGTTAACGTCGAGTACGTGTCCAGAAGGGCAAAGGAGGCGAAGGTTCATTTATTCGTCGGCGTAGACCCGCGTACTTTCTTCTTTAACGACGGGCCGCTGCATTTCGTCGGTCATCAATTGACAACGGACCCTTAAGTCGCCGGCCCGGACTCCTTGGGCGCGCACGCGGAAGGCGGCCACCGTCTTGGGCGCAAGCTGTGGAAGTCTCTCGAAAAGAACCTTATTATCCTCTAGGGTATACCTCGTTGGCCCTTCGGCCGCCAGGGGCTTCAGTTCGGCTGGCAAAAAGATCGACAGTTGCAGGTTGCTGGATGCCTTCGATCCTTGGTTGACCACCGTGATCTCGTAGGTCGTTTCGCCGCCAATCTCCACGGGATCCTTGGTATGCGACAATTGGAAGATCACCGAAGCCATGCCTTCGACCACCACGGGCTGTTCCTTCTCAACGACCAGTCCCCGCTGAGCCGATCCGCGAACTTTGATGCTAAATTGCCCCGGCTCGACTGGCAGGGTAACCAATTCGACGGTGCCACGCTGTTTGATCGGCAGTTCTTCTAGCCGCCAGTAGACGGCCCGAGAACCTTCGTCGTAACGTCCCGCGTTGTTCGCGTTGACGAATTTCAGGCCCGCCGGCAGATAGGCCACCAACTCGACTTGCTGGGCAGGTGCCGTGCCTGGATTGGATACCGATAACTGATAGGTTGCCTCGCGCTCGAGGTAGCGGCGTTTTGGACCGGCTAAGGCAATGTCCAACTGTGGCGAGGTAACCTCCAGGTTGAATCGATGTTCGGCGCGGAGATTGGCGTCGGCCCGGGCGGTAATCACATTGGCGATCATGCCCGGCTGAACAGCCTTCAGGCGAAGCTGCAATTGGCGGCTTTCGCCCGGCTTCAGGTCGCCGACGGTATATTCCAATTCGGCACCGCCGGAATGTTTCAATCCGGCGGGAATGCGCTCGGCCAGTACCACGCCGGTTGCCGCGCCGCTGCCGGGATTTGATACGGTGAAGGTAAGTATTGTTTCGTCGCCCACCAATACACGGTTGGCACCGGTCGTCTCGACGACCAGCTTCGGCCGCGTGACGATTGAACGGGCCGTAGCCTCGGCCTGGAAGCGGACGGTCGCCACACTGCCGACTTCGCCCTCTTCCGTCGGCATGACCTGCATTTCGACCGACGTTTCACCGCCCGGCTTGAGTGTGCCCAACAACCAGACAAGTTCTCCCCGCGCATCCCGAGACGCCGGCGGTGCGGTGCCCAGCAGACGTGTGCCGCGCGGAACCCGATCGTGAATCTCGACCTCGCTCGCAGCTACCGTGCCGGTGTTCCGCACGATGACTCGCAACACGGCCGGTCGTCCGACCTGGATCTCCGGTGGGGCAATCTTCTGGAGAACTATCTGCGGGCTTTGGGGGCCTTCAAGCTGTTTGTTGCCCGGTTGGCCCGTGCCGCCAGCGACCGAAGAAGCTCCTGCTGCCGGATCGTCCGGCACAGCGTTACGGATCGAGCCTGGAAGATACGTATTTCTGGGATCGGGCGGGATCAGACGAGAACCTAACGACATTTCTCCCGAGGGTATCGGCTGGAGCGGCGACCGCGTCGAATTTTGGCTTTCGGCTGGCCGCGTTGGCACGGCATAACGGTCGGCCGTTGCCGGCATGAGTTTGGGTTCGCCCGCAGGAATAAGCACCGTTCTACCTGGGTTTCCGGCATTTCCACCTGCCGGCTCGTCGCCGGCTACAAGACGAATCCGGGTCGAGGCTTGGCGGCCTTGCGGCTCTTCGCTGGACACCGGCCGCACACTGCCGTCGCTCGTTGTACGGGGGCTACGGAGCGGATTCTCTCGCGGTGCCAAGTCCGTATCGACGGGTCCTACCTGATTCGTAATTCCTTCGCGTCCAACGGCATCGGACTGCCCGCGACGGAGCGGATTGGACGACCCATCGTCCGGCGGCGCAACGGGTACGGTCCGCTGGGCGTGGGCGATCGCCAACAGCCCCAGGGCGACAATCATTCCAAGTACGGAAGTTCGGAAAATAACGCGTTTCATTGCGAATGTCCCCAAGAGAGGGATCTTGACTGCATAATGAGACGCGTGTAACTACCAAAAATGGGCGTTGAAGGAAAGATCAGTTTGGCTAAATGTGATACATTTGCTCGTCTTGGGCTTTGGCTCGCTCCAGCAAATCGGCGAAGGTAATGCTTTCCAGCAATTTCCGCTGGACATTGCTGACCTCCTTCCATACTTGCATCAACACTTTGACGGCAGGAGAGTCGGGCGAGGCACTGCTGGTCTGGCCATTCTCCTCGGACGAACCGTCAAGCACCTCCATGACTTGGCCCAAGGAAATTTCCTGGGGTGTTTTGACCAGATGGTAGCCGCCGGCTGCTCCGCGCACGCTGGCCACCAATCCGGCACCTTTAAGCTGTAGCAGAATTTGCACCAGAAACCGGGGCGGCACATCGTGCCGTTCGGCGATTCTGCGAATTCGCACCGGTTCATTTGACCCATATTGAGCGGCTAGCTCCAGCATCGCAACACAGGCATACTCAGTTTTTGCGGAAACTCTCATCATGATCTCGTGTTCGTTTAGAAATGGAACTCTCAGCTCATTCTAACAATGTTATCTAACTCAATCAAGTATGCCCCCTCGATTGCCCCCTCGATCGGTTATTCTTCCATGGGGGTCTTGACGATCCGTTGGGTAGTCGAGACGATATGAGTTGCGGTGATACATTCCGCAAATATCCAAAAAATGCCAATTTTCGTTACCGACACCGACTTGAATGTTGAAAGGCTTGACCGATGGCAGAAAAGGCTTATTTGGCAATCGACATGGGGGCATCGAGCGGGCGCCACTTGATTGGCCGCTTTGATGGCCAGAAACTGCGACTGGTGGAAGTTCACCGCTTTGAAAATGGTCCCGTCGACCTTGGCGGCCGAATGTACTGGGATCTGCCAGGACTGTGGAGCCGCGTGCGGCAAGGTTTGATGGCTGCGCGTGCCGCCGAGGGTGGCGATGCGATCGTGAGCGTGGGCGTCGATACCTGGGGCGTCGATTTCGGACTATTGGGCCGCAACGACGAACTGCTAGGCAACCCCTATCACTATCGCGACAGCCGTACCAACGGCATGCTCGAACGAGCCTTCTCGATCGTTCCTCGCGAAGAGATTTTCCGTCACACGGGTTTGCAGTTCATGCAGTTGAACACCCTCTATCAACTCTTGGCAATGAAGCTTGGCAAGTCGCCCCTGCTGGACGTCGCCGAGACGATCTTGCTCGTACCCGACCTCATGCACTGGCTGTTGACCGGCGTGAAGTGCAATGAAATGACCGAGGCCAGCACCTCGCAATTTTACAATCCCGCGACAGGCGGTTGGGCCACGGAGTTGCTGGAAAAGTTTGGTTTGCCAACGCACATCCTCGGCCAGATTGTCCAGCCGGGCACGAAGATTGGGCCGCTCCGCAGTGCCCTGGCAGCCGAAACCGGTCTGCAAGTCCAGGTTGTGCTGCCGGGCACCCACGATACGGCCAGTGCCGTGATGGCCGTCCCCGCCAGTAGTCAGCCGGGAAAGCGGCCCGATTGGTGCTATATCAGCCTGGGTACCTGGGCATTGATGGGTATCGAATCGCCCGTTCCGGTAATTAACGACCAGGTTCTGCAACGGAACTTCACCAACGAAGGCGGCGTCGGCAATACGATCCGACTGCTGAAGAACATCACCGGTCTATGGCTCGTGCAGGAATGCCGCCGCGCGTGGAGCCAAGGGACACGGACCTGGAGCTGGGAGGATCTCAATCGGCTCGCGGCCGCCGCCAAGCCGCTGGTTTCCTTCATCAACCCCGATGCCTCTGATTTCATGTCGCCGGAGAATATGCCGCGGGCGATCAGGGATTTCTGCGCAAAGACCGGCCAGAGTGTTCCGCAGGACGAAGGGGCCGTGCTGCGCTGCGCACTGGACAGCCTCGCCATGAAGTTCCGCCATGTGCTAGGCATGTGCGAAGAATTGGCGGGCGGGCGGATCGAGACGATTCACATTGTCGGCGGCGGAACCCAGAATCGCTTGCTCTGCCAAGCTGCTGCCGATGCTTCCGGCCGCCGCGTCGTGGCTGGCC
>JANXQG010000447.1 GCA_025356915.1 Planctomycetota bacterium
GGAGCTTGACTCTGGTCTGTAGTACAGTAGTCTTCATACGTGACAAAGCACGAAGGACTACGAATCGGGGAAGCCGCTAAATACGTTAACCGGCACTGGAAGACCCTCCAGACCTGGGATAACGCCGGTGTTCTGAAGGCCAAGAGATCGCCGGGAGGCAGGCGTTACTACGACAAGTGTGACTTGGACGCGTTCTTGGGGCGCACTACGGCATGTAAAATTAGGGTTCCCGTGGCTTACTGTCGAGTCAGTTCACAGGCCCAGCGCCCGGATCTCAAGAATCAGCGCGCGGTTCTGGAGGATTTCTGCCTCGTCAAAGGTATCGCTAACGTCGAGTTTATCGAAGAGATCGGCGGGGGGCTGAACTTTAAGCGCCCGAAGTTCCTTGCGCTGATTGATCGCATACTCGCAGGTGAGGTAAACCAGCTGATAGTAGCGCACAGTGACCGCCTGACGCGATTCGGTTTTGACCTGTTGAAGCACCTGTGTGTCGAACACCAGTGCGAGCTACTTGTCCTAAACACTGAAAAGCTGTCGCCCGAACAGGAAATGGTTCAGGATCTTATGGCCATCACACATTGTTTCTCTGCCCGTCTGTACGGGCTACGGAACTATCGTAAGGCATTGAAGCAGGCTCTCAAGTGATCCTGGCGCACCGCATCGCTCTTGACCCAACAGTCGAGCAGAGCATTGCTCTGTCGAGAGCTTGCGGTGTTGCCCGTCATACGTGGAACTGGGCGCTGGCCCAATGGAACAAGAAGTACGAGGCTGGCGAGAACGTTACCGCCAATAGCCTCAAGCTCGAATGGAACCGCATCAAACACGCACAGTTCCCGTGGGTCAGTGAGAGTCCGAAAGATGCTAACCAGCAACCGTTCGCGAACCTGAACACAGCCTTCCAGCGGTTCTTCAAGAAGAAGGCCAAGAGGCCGACATGGAAGAGAAAAGGCGAGCACGACAGCTTCTACGTCAGCAATGACAAGTTCAGGGTCGATGGCGCTACTGTCCGTCTTCCTGTCATCGGCTCGGTCCGCATGCGCGAGGAACGTCGCTTCGTCGGGAAGATCACGGCAGCTACAGTAAGTCGCACCGCCGATCGCTGGTTCCTCGCTATTCAGGTCGAGACCGACATCGCGCATCTCGAACCCACGGACAAGACCATCGGTATTGATCTCGGCCTGAAGACAGCTGTCGTCTGTTCCGATGGTCAAACCTGCGATGCGCCCAAGCCCCTCAAGGCAAACCTGAAGAGGCTGCACCGTCGTTCTCGTCAGCATTCAAGGAAACAGAGGAAGTCGTCAAACAGGAAGAAGTCTCAACGCCGTCTTGCTCGCCTTCATGCCCGGATCTCAAACATCAGGCGTGATTGGACCCATAAGGTAACTTCAAAGCTGATTCACGAAAACCAAGTGATCTGCATGGAGGACCTGAACGTGAAGGGCATGACAGCAAACCGGAAACTCGCACGGGCCATCAGTGATGTTGGCTGGTACGAGTTTCGTAGGCAGTTGGAATACAAAGCAGAGGTCTACGGAAGGACAGTCAGCGTGATCTCACGTTGGTTACCATCTACCAAGACCTGCTCCAACTGCGGTTGCAAGACAGATACCATCTCGTTATCAACGAGAGTCTATCATTGTGACCATTGCGGGTTCGAGATCGACCGTGATCTCAACGCTGCAATAAACATTCATACCGCCGGCTTGGCGGGAATTAACGCCTGTGGACCGGAAGGCTCTGGTTCTGTTCGCAAGAGCAGAACGAAACCATGCCGGGTTGAAGCAGGAACTAGACCGAGAGGACACTCACGTGCACTCACAAACTAGGAAGCAGGATTACTGCGACCGAGCGACAAAGTCCCCCTGGCAACGCTGGGTCGGGATGTTCAATGCCATCACCGCCGCCCGCAGCGGTTTACGCCGCGTCACCGTTACAGTCGAGGATTACGATACTCCGGTGTCCTCAGCCCCGTCCGACCGCGCCTGATCTACGCCTTGACACCCTCACGGTAACCCTTACCCTCACAGCCCGCCATGACGATCCGCCTACGCCCGCCGATGCCGCCCCCCACTGACCTGGGTCAGCCTGAGTCGATCTTTGCCGTGGTCTATGCTGCGGATCTCAAGGCTCTTGAAGAGGCGAAAGATCGGTACGAGAAGTTTTACCTTGACCACGCACATAACACCATTACATTCACAGCACGCGCCCAGCAGGCATCGGGACCTGTCGCGCAACAAAGCACGAAGCAGTTGCCCTGCCCCCGACCCGGCGACCGAAACGATGATGTAGTACGTAGTACCGAGACATTGCACGAGCACGAAGTACGTAGTACCGAGAACGACGACCTCCTTACACGAGCGCGCGCACTCATCAACGCTGAACGCACACTGACACGTGAAATTGACCATCTCCTGAAGATATACCAAGACCGACTGGCGAGCTTAGGCGCCAGTCGGTAACGTATGACCAAGCGCCGTAAACGACGCCTGCCACCCAAGCAGGGGCAGATACTGAGCCCGACCGACGCGGTGCAGCGGGTGCTCGGAGAATTGCTGGGCGAGGTGCAAAACACCCTGGTACACAGTGTGCAGAATCTTTTTCTGCCTCCCCCGCAGTTTCGTGAGACGCGGATCCTACCGGCGAAACCCCAACCTCCCGTCATCAAGGACGCGGAGGTTATTTCCATCCGGACCACACCATGATCATTGTCGAACAATCTGCCATGCTGCTGTCTCACACCCCCGATCCTGAGATACTGTTGGAACGGGCCGGGCGCACCTGCTACAAGTCCGAGGACAGGATCACCGCCGAGTCAGCACCGAAGTTTGTGGCGATGATCTGCCAAAAGAATCATGAGTCTGTGTTGGAGCACGCCATGGCGACCATCGTGTTCACCACCGACCGAGGCATCACCCACGAATTAGTGAGGCACCGCCTGTGCAGCTATAGCCAGGAATCAACACGGTTCGTCAACTATTACAAGAAAGGCGAGATCCGTGTTGTGCGTCCGTTAGCCCTGCACACGCTGGCAGCGGAGGCCTGCTGGGAAATGGCCTGTGAAGCCGCCGAATCCTACTACAACGCCCTATTGTCGGAGGGATGCCCGCCCGAAGTCGCCCGCGATGTGCTGCCCACCTGCACCGCTGCGGACATCGTGGTCACAGCAAACTTCCGGCAGTGGAAGCATATCATCAAGATGCGCACCGCCAAAGCTGCGCACCCGAAGATCCGCCTGCTGATCAGCATGGCCCGCGATCTGCTGATCGACATCTCCCCGACCGTGTTCAAGCTGACCCCATGATCCCCGTCACCCCACGCACCTGTGAGCACCTGTTGACGTGGTGTTTCTGCTACCAACGCAACGCGAAGGTCTACAACCCACGCGAGGTGCGGTTTGCCATTGGGTTCTACCAGATTTCGCAGGGGATGTCCTGGCGCATCGGCAGTCCAGTCCGCTGGCAGAGCTTCTGCGCTGCGGCCATGCACTTCATCATGTGTGCTGAAGCCTATGGCCTCCATCTCGACATGCCTGTATCCCTGGAGGACCTACCGGAGACGTGGAAGGGGTGGGAGCACCTGCTGCTCACGCTGGGCAAGGCCCAACAGCAGATCGTCTATGCTGGGGTCTCTTCGCAGAATTCGACGCGGGTATCCCGGTTTTCGGCTGCTGCGCTACACCTGCATTTGTCCGAGGCCGTCGAACAGTGTTTCGCCCTCGCTCCTCCCTTGTACCGAGAGCGCGGGTGCCACGACGAGATGAAGATTCTCCTTGGCGACCTTCCCGAGGAAACAACATGATCCTTGCCCAGGGCTGGAAGGATGGCCGCATCCACGTACTCGCCATTTCCCGCTGTACGAACGGGATGGACGGATGGCAGGTGTATAAAGGCAGCTTCGCCACCGGAGAAACTGCCCAGAACGTCACCGACTGGCAATGCCTGAACAGCAGCCATGACCTCGTCAGCCTGCTATACTACCCCTGTTTCTCCGAGATGGCCTCGTGGGTGGACGGGACCAAGCAGGTTATGAATCTTCAGGACACACTGCTTGTCATCCATAAACAATGTGAGACGATCGCGGACTACGTCAAAGCATGCGCACCTGTCTCGCTGTACTGATCTGCTGTGCCCTCTCCGCCGTGGAGGAGATGCCCGCTTGGGTGCTTCCGGGCATCCTGATGACCGAGACTCAATCCCATTATGCCGATGATGGTAGTGTCGTGTATGTGAACCGGCAGCGCGGTTCGCACGGTGAAATAGGGCCGTTTCAGTGCACACGGCGGGCCTTCGACCAGATCAAGACGCCGGGCGAGAAGTTTTGGCAGATGGAATCCGACCCCGCCTTCGCGGAGGCGGTCGCCATCCGCTACCTGTTCTGGCTGCGCGAACACCACACCTCGTGGTATCGGGCGGTCGAGGCATACAACGCAGGGCCCCACCACCACTCACGCCGTTACGTGCGGGCGGTTCGCCGCGCAGGAGGAGTGTCGTGAGGAACAACCCGCCCTTGCAGTACGAGCCATTGGCCACGGCCGCCGACATCGCCCCTCGACACTGCCTCTTGGATTTTCCCCTAACGAAGCAGAAGACCAACTTCACCTGCGGGCCAGCCGTGGTGTCCTCCGTCGCCGCATACTACAACCTGCATATCGCAGAAGGCCGCGCTCGGATATGTATGCAGACATCGGAGCGACACGGGACCACGCCTGAGAACATGCGTTACTATCTGCGCAGTCTCGGCATCCGTGCCAACATGCGCCGTCGGACGCCGCTCTTCACCGTGAAGGCGGCCATCGACCGGGGCCACCCAGCCATCCTGCTGTGGAACGATTGGCGAGGACATTGGGTGACCGCCATCGGCTATGGACGCGGGTATCTGCTCCTGGCGGACCCCGCCAATCGAAGGACGGGACTGCGCGTCCACCTGACCACAAACTTCAGGAAACACTGGCATGCGACGGTTGCAGGGCGTTCGTACACCCAGCTTGCCATCATCTGTGAGGCACCATGAGCTTTCTATCCCGCCTGATCACGCGACTCTGCTCTCCTTCGGCTGCCCCACCGATCCCTCGCTTGGTGGCTGACATCGCCCTGAATCGGGAGAACAATTTTTGGTGTCCCTACATTGGCGGCGCGGTGCTGGTCCTGACAACAGACCCTGATGGTTTGGTGAACGTCGCGCTGCATGATCAGCCGGGGATCGTTATCCCAGGTATTGACCCCAAACGATTTACGTAGGACTTGCACAGGAGAGGTTATAGGTGTACAACCGTCGGCCATGCAACCCGAGGCGAAGCTGAAAGCAAAGCTGAAAGATGGCTTCGAGGCGGCCTTCGCTGATCGCCCAAACTTCTGGTTCCCCATCGTCGCCAACCTGTTCCAGAAGGCGGGGGTGCCTGATCTCTTCGCCCAGGTCGCTGATCGCAGTGTCTGGATCGAGACCAAGGCGAACGGAGGAGAGTTGAGTAAGTCCCAGAGAATCGTGATCCCGCAGATGGTGCGAGCCGGCGCCCGTGTCGTGGTCGCCTATGCGGACCTACGAATCAGCAAGGAGCAGCGCCTCGTGTATGTCACGCTGGCATCCTCCGATGGACGATGCGCCATTCCGGTGGTCACCACCCCGTGGCAGGCCCTCGACGTGCGTGAGTTTTGGAACCCCGTCCTAGGGACGCCACATCATGTTTAACTTCCTCAAGCGTCTGTTCTCCAACAAGAAGCACCTCTGGCTGGAGGTCCCGTCTGGTGATCCGTTCACCGCGAGCACAGCCCACGGAACGCACCACTTCGAGTTCGTTTCCCGTCATGCGATTGCTGAGACGGGGCTGCACTGCCCGATGTGCAAGAACGAAGTTTCCCCGCGTGGCGACTATCGGCTGGTGCGTCAGTGCCGGCTAGGTGACGTGGTCCGGTGCAACGGCACCCGGCAGGTGAACGATGAGGATATCCCATGTCCGGCCTATCTCATCGCCAGTCCCGACACCGAGCATGGTGATCACCTCGTCTACGACAAGACGCCCCAGCACAAGCGAATGGAGAAATTCTGCCGCTTCGTTCGTATCGCCGAGGCCGACGCCGCCAAACTGCGGTACGGTGCTGATGCCATCACCAAGGGAGGGGAGGTGTTCGCCACCACGATGCAGACCGAGACCGCCCCACCTGTGCAACTGCCCCGCCTTGCTTTGAAGGCTGGGCAGACGTGGCAGACAGACGACGGGCGTCAGGTACTCATTCTGCGCGTGCAGAACGACGGCGACAAAGTTTTTGACGGCTGGGCATGGTGCAACATCGTCGGTGAACAACCGTTCGAGTGGCACGTCGATCCGACCGGCCGCCTGCGACAGACCATGCGTGACCCTACCTCGAAGGACAAGGGCCGTCTCATCACTGAAACCCGCCCCGTCTAAGGAAACATCATGTTCACCTTCGTCTTCCAACCCAAGGCCAATCGCGAGACCCTGCGGGATTTCAACAACCGCCTGCGCGAGTATTGCGCGGAGACCCCCGTGGTGTCGATCGACGCCTCTGCGTTCGGCCCCAACCTGATCATCCAAGGCACCACGGCTGATGACGTGGACGCCGAAGGCGTCCCGACGTTCACTGCCGTCGTCCGCACCCTGGACCCCCTGGACAACGACATAGAGGAGCAGTTGGACGGGCTGATCGACCAGGAATTCGAGAAGCACCCCAAGTCCGACGAGGAGGCCGACGAGAAGGATCCGAATCTGCCCGTGAAGTTTGTCATCTGTTCCAGCGAAAAGAGGGCATGGGCAGTGCTGATCTGCATCAATGGCGAAGCAGAGGACGACGCCGGTGGCGACCAGGGTGACGAGGGGGGCGGCCCCGAAGACGGCACTCCCGTCCCTGTGCCCGTCCCAGCCGCTGGGTTTCAGGGGTAACGTATGGACCCGAACAAGACCGGCGACTGGATCGACCTCTACTCCCTGGTTCTCGACAGGCTTGCAGAGTATTTGGCCGACCCGAAGAGAAACGCCCTGAAGATGGGCATCACCGAGCAGGAGCTACACGAGCAGACGACCGCCCGTCTACCCAATAAGCTGGATATCGAGAAATACCGTGAAGCCCGCGAATCATGGCGCAATGTGGCTCGCGACCTCAAGGCATTCGGCATTCAACTGAACGAGGAGCTTCAGTTGGCGCCTCTGCTGAATGAAATGAAAGGTGAGTGGATGTCCGCTCCCTACCTGCACGTCTTCCATCTTGGGGAGGGGAAGCCTCTGACCTTCTATGGCCGTGACGCCATGACTGCGATCGGATTCTTCAACTTCTACAGCAACCACTGCGACCGCCTGGACCCGACCAAAAAGATTCGTGAGAATCTGGAGGCTCAAGGGATCACCAAGGACAACTTCCACGAGCGGATGGCTTTGACAGGCATCGCCAACCCGTGGGAGGCCGACAAGCCGCTGCCTGAATCGCCCGTACCGGTTGAGCCGCCCCCAACCCCCGCTATCATCACACCTCCCACCAGCCCCTGAAAGGCACCCATGGACTCCCACATCCCGAACAAACCCACCCTCATCGCCGCCGCGATCTACGGTGCCTGCACCCAGATCAAAGTCGCCGAGCGCGAGTTGGCCTGGAGCGAGTTGAGTGACGCTCAGCGCAAGCCCTTCGTCGCGGCTGCCGAATTCCTCTCCGGCCAGACGTTCGGCGTCGCCATCCAGCAGGCCGACCGCGCCAAACTCACCACCGGGCTGGCGAAGATAGATCTCGCGAGCGACGCCACGTTGCTCGTCTCCATCTACATCAGCCTCGCCAGCGCCCTGCCCAGCGCCTGATCTGTGGAGTCGATCGACGCACTGAGTCGCCGGCTGGCCCTCCAGACCACGCAGGCGGTTTGGGGGTATGTCCGTGTCTCTACCGAGGGGCAGGAGGACAACCAGTCGCTCCCAATGCAGCGTGAAGCGATCGAAAAGTTCTGTGCAGAGAAAAAACTAGCCGCCCCTCAGTTCATTGAGGAGGTGGCTAGTGCTGCCAAGCCTCTCTGGATCGTGAATCTTCCGGGCACACCCCCAGAAGAAGAGGTTAGCCAGTCGTCCCCTCGTCCTCGCTTCCTACTACTCCTGAATCACCTGAAGCGGGTACGTGAGGCCCTGAACGGTACAGCCAAAACCCATCTCGTAGTGTGGAAGCTGGACCGCCTCGCCCGTGTGGATTATGAGCAGGAATTGTTCCTGACCATGTTTCGACAGGATAGTGTGATCCTGCATTCGGTCATGCCGACCGAAGAGCACATGCTGGACGGCGGCCACGTTAAAGACCCCGCCCGCGCCTTCACCCGCACGGTGCTCGCCGCCGCATCCGCCTATGAGCGAGCAATGATTGAAATGCGGATGAGCGCCGGACTGGCATACAAAGCCAGCCAAGGGGGGTTCACCGGCGGCATGCCCCCCTATGGATACAGCACCAAGAATGGGGAATTGGTGATCGACCCGTACCGGGCACAGATGATCCGATTCATCTATCATCTGAGGGCTAGATACAAACTGTCACTTAAAGGCATCGCCCGCTATATTCAGATGCATAAACACCAGACGGATAAGTCCGTCTATGAACATTCCAAGATTGGTCGCATCCTTAAAGAAAATGAGCCTCTTTACCGAGGCATCTACACGGATACTTTTGGCACACCCCACCAACGACCGGATCTGAAGATTCTACCGGATGACCCCGAGGCCCTGCTTGACTATGGCACAGAAACTCAATCTCAATCAACAGAAAGTGGCGGACTTTCTGGTGAAGATCGTCACGGACCTTCTCAAGGAGCAGGGAGTTCGGGTGGGGATGACGGACCTGGGGGTCCTGTCAGCGGGAAAGAACCTATCCCCGAAGGATTGTTTGCCGATTCTCCAGGCATCGTTCCTGCGTCTGGTGGCTGAACACCCCGAGCTAGCAGAGATACTGCTGTCTGGGGCCACCGACGTGGTGAAGGACCGTGTTAGGAAAGCCTGCCGGATGGCTAATTAAGCATTGCCCCGTGGCGTAATAGGTAGCGCAGCAGGCTTTGACCCTGCGTGTCCCGGTTCGAGTCCGGGCGGGGCAACTTGCCCCTTGACACCTCCTGCCGTGTTACAGGATTCACGCAGGAGTTCCCCCTTATGCCTACCTCTGCCCGCGCCATCAAGCGCCTCGCTACCACCCTCCTCAACCACCGGGAGGGATTCCTTGTCACACGTAAGAATCTACTTACTCAGACTGCCGACGATCTTTACGATGGGTTTATCAAACCCTTAGCAAAGTATGGTGGAGCGGGGAAAATAATTTCTCGCTTTGGTATAGATGAGTACACCTGGAAGCAGGTGCAGCAAGAGATTCAGCGGCGCCCCGTTACCGATGAGGATGAGGCAGTCGATAGGCGTGTGATAACCGAGATTCAGGACGGGATGCGTCAAGGTGGATGTTCAGAAGAAGACATCGCCAATGTCGGGTAAACAGCGAATTCCAGAAACTGAGATGGCAGCCATATGCGTTAGATACAACAACAAAGAGGATGTCCTGGCGATAGCTGTATCTTATGGGGTACAGCGAGAAGCTATTTATCGAATTCTACGTCGCAGTGGGATTCGCCTGGAGAAGCGTGGGGGAACCCCCACCATTTCCGAAGAGATCAGACAGAACGTTGTTGCTTTATATCAGAGCAAGGTTGGGGCCACCACTATTGCACGGCGTTTCGATATTGATAAAAAGAGTGTGTATAACATTTTGTTTTTGGCAAGGGTTGGAACACGGCCACTGAGTAATCGCACAGGCGACGAATACCACTTCGCCCCGCATCAAGAGAAACAGCTTTTGAAAGAGCGTCTAGGGCATCAGCGAGGGCCCAAAGGAAAGTTTAATAAGGAAGCATTCTCTGTACTGGATGAGGCAGCATGTTATTGGGTTGGTTATCTTATTACTGATGGGTGTATCGGTTCATACAACGGCCGCTCTTACAGACTGTACCTACCGCAGGCCCGTAAGCACAGAGAGCAGTGTGAAGGGCTGAAGGCATATCTCCAATCAGAATTGGGGATTCAAGATTATAAGGCGATTACTTTTGGTAAGCTTCGGGAATTTTCACGAGTTAGCTTTACACTGCCCACGGAGGTGGCTAAGAGGCTCCTAGAATTAGGAATTCGACCTGCAAAGACAGCGAAAGCACAAGCCTCAGAGTGTCTGTTGAGCAACATTCATTTTTGGCGTGGAGTTATTGATGGGGATGGGTCCTGTTATATAGATCAGCTATCTATGAATTCCTCATCCACAAAATTAGCAAGTCAGTATAGAAGGTTTCTGATGTCAAGTTTCGGCGTACAGAGGGACGAAATACACATATATAGAAATCAGGCCGGTGTTTGGTCGGTTCGCGTGTGGGGATATATAGGCAGTGGTGTCACAGGGGCATTATTTAGGACGGCCTCCGAGGGGTGCAGGTTAGAAGAAAAATACCAGAGAGCGATGGTCTATACAAAGAAACAACCCCCAGCATAGCTGGAGGTTGTTTCGGACTTCCACCACCCGAATGAATATAGGGTGATAAAGAAGGACCTATTGAATTTCCCTGAGTAACTCACCTTCCATGAAGACCCAGAGGGTGAAGCCGTTGGTGGACAGGGTGACACCCGCACCGACTTCGGTCGAGACCACGAAATTCTGGACCGGCGGGATGTAGATGCTGTGGATGAGCGCGTAGATGTTGCGCTGCTCGGGGCGGCCGTGGCGGGCGTAGTTCTGGCCATTGGCCGGGGCGGTCGGGTCGGCGGCGCCGGTCAGAAGCTGGATCTCCAGCCCGGTGCCGGGGGTGATGAGCATGGCGGGCAGCACGAGGTACTGCTTCTCGCCGACGTTGCAGCGGAAGACCGTGTTGTCGAAGTACGACAGCAGATCGGTGGCCAGGGCGGTGAAGCTCGGCACGCAGCGGAACGCCTTGACCGAGAAACGCTTGGGCCAGGAAAGCTGGCCGGCGGTGGTGACGTTGGTCTGGAGCTGGCTGCGGCCAGCCGGGTTCTGGAAGTAGCTCTTCACGCCGGCGGCGTTGATGACGGCGCTGTCGTAGATCGGCTGGTGGATGGCTTCGAGCTTGATCTCACCGCTCTGGGCGTCGGTGACGGTGCGGAAAACGGGCATGTGAGTTCCTTCCCTGGTGGGGGCGTAGGAGGTTCAATTCGATCCAGGGCCGGGAGAGAACCCCGCGCACGCTGACCGGCGTAGGACCGGCACCTGTCCGAAGTGAGAAGTCGAATCAGCCGTGTGCAGACGCCACTGTCACCGGTCCGGTCTCTCAACACCGAACCCCAGGCACCACGATAGCGCCTGGGGTCGATGCGTCCGAGGAGGTCGGATCAGTTCGCGGTCATCGCGTCGTTGACCGAGGCGTCCGCCGCGCCGCCCTCGTTGGTCAGCCAGTTGTTGTTCAGGGCGCCCTCGGCAGCGTCGTCCAGGAACGTTCCGGCCAGCACCTCGCGGCCGAGGCCGCTCAGACGCTGCGACCTGTCCTGCACGTAGCCCCGCAGACCGGCGCTGCCCTGATAGGCAGGCGCCTGCACGATGCCGGCCTGACCCTGGTAGGCCGGGCTGCTGTAGTAGCCAGCGAGTTGGTCGCTGTAGCCGAGACCGCAGACCGGGCCGCTCAGGGCGCCGAGGCCGGCGAGGGCCGGACCGGCGTACGGCAGTTCCGCCAGACCCACCTTCTTCAGCAGATCACCCACCATGCCGGGGCGGATCAGTTCGATCACCGAGGCGACCGCGCCACCGACCATCAGGGCGCTCGACAGGTCACTGCCGAGGCGCTTGCCGAAGAGCTTGGTGATGGCGAAGGCGGCGGTGTACGGCAGGAGGCCGCCGACCAGCCGGGCCTGGATGGTGCTCGGGTCGGCCACCTGGGCAGCGAAGGACGGGGCGACCTTCTCCAGCAGCGGGCGGATGACCTTGGCGCTGAGGATGCCGCCGATCATGAACGAACCGACGGCGCCGCCGGTCGCGAACAGGGCATTCTTCGCCATGTTCTTGCCCTTGAAGAGGCTCATGATCTTGGTGGGGGTGCCGGTCAGACCACCGAGGTAGTCAGCGGCAATGCCGGGGTTCCGGCGGGAGGTGCGGCGAGCACGGTGCTTGCGGCTACGGGGGTTGGTGAATCCGATCACGTGAGTTCCTTTCCGGCGCTTTGAGCCGAATGAGAGAGCGGTGTAGATGGCGGAGCCACGCTTGCCCGACCAGCGGACGGCGTGGACCTTCCGGCGCTTGCCGTGACCCTTGCGGGCGCGCAGGACCTTCACGGCGTACTGCTTGCCCTTGACGGTACGCTTGAAGACGCGACCGACACGGCCGCTGTGACGTGAGCGGCGGAGCGCGGCGAGGCGCTTCTCAACGGACGAGCGGCGGTGGGTCTTGGCCATGGTGTGCTTCCTGCGGCCGTGACGGGCCTTCTTGGTGTGGGTGTGGCGAGCCTTGCGGTGCTTGCGGCGGCGGACGGAGGCGCCCGACTTGCGGACAGCGGTCATGCTTGACACGTCCAAGCCACTGGCGGCAAGCTGGGCTTCAACAGCAGACTTGGTCTTGCCGTACACAGCAGGCTTGCCGACGAACGCACCACCGGCGGTGTAGCCCGAGGCGGAGACGTAGGGGTTCTTGCGACCACGCTTGAAGCGGCGCAGGAAGAAACGCGGGGTACGCTTCGACATGGGGTTTTTCCTGTTACGACGACGCTTCGAGCGACGACGCGGGTTGCCGAGCACGGCGAGGGGGAGACCCGGATTGGAGAGCATCACCGCAGCCATGAGCGTGTCCCAACCAGGGGATCCGTCGTTGTAGGCTGCTTCCGGGGCGAGGACCAATCCTGCGCCAGCGGCATCATGCCAGTATGGCCCACACTCTACGCAGGCGGTGTATCGAGTCAACTATCGGCCTATACGATAGTTAGGGAGACGGTTAGGGTCTTTGTTTGCCTTGATGAGGGATACCGTTAGGGTATGCAGTCATGATCATCATCGTCCCTAACTACACGCCCGATTACTTCACAACAGGGCGCGTCGATGAAGGGGTACGCAGCTGCTGTCTGTTTTGTGGGCATCTGGTATCGCTTGACCTAGTTTGTTAGCGGTTTAACGTGCGGATGTCAGTAGATCGCCGACGTAAGTCCCCTCGGGGTTGGAAGCGACAAGAAGCCAGACTAATCCGCTGGTCCTGACATTGAAAAGCAGATATTATGAGGTTGGGTTCCACCACCAATGGAACCTATAAAATATCAAACGGCACGGATAATCAGCGATAACCAAGCTGTACCACAAATAGGACGAGTTACGTCCGAATCAACGCTTGTGGAGATGGAAGCTCTGGTTTCGGGACGAACGAAACGAAACTACCGTCGATGAAGCAAGAACTAGACCGTAGACGAAAGTCTACAAACTAGATAACGGTGAATACCGATAGAATCAGGCAAATTATAGCCACAACGATCTCAAATGGGGCAGGCAAGGATGTCGAGGGATGCGACATCGCCCTGGACGACGGGACGAGGATTTTTACTACCGAACCCCTGCTAAGCTTCGCGACTCGTATCCACAATGGCTCAGTTTGCCACCCGTACCCCCACCCTCGTGACACCGGGACGTGAGCAGGCTCGTCAACCGTCTCGTTTCCATTATTTGCGAAACTTCCAGTACAGAAAGCCGGCGATCCCAAGCACCACTACCCCACAAACGATCAGCCTCCCTGGGACGCTCGTAGTTTGGGCTTCTGGTTGATCTGACTGACCCGGCAGTTTGAATAAGGCTGCCTGTGCCTTTTGTAGTGCCGTGATTTGCTGATTGCGAAGTGGGTCGTCTCCATAGGCGTCTATTTTCGCTTGTATGGCAGCAAGGGATCCGCCGTCATGCTGTGTGCCTCCGACCTGGAGTGTTGTCGCGGGCGCAGTTTTTGTGGTGCGCGCAAAGAAAGCGTTGTATGTCGAGCGCCCCATGCCCGAAGGGCCTGACCAAACCTGCCATCCGTGATAATCAGGATACGCAGTCACCGAACCGGTCGGTTGTCCTGTTGTGGTTGGTCCTACACCTTGTTGATAATTCGCCCAATTTACAAACGCGCCGCTGTAATCGGCCGCATTACCAAGCAAAAAAGATCGTGTGAAGTGAGTCATGTTACCCCCTAAACCCTCGGTTATTTTTCCTGGCCTGTTGCCACTTGCAATAGAAGTATATCGCAGCGCCGACTGCTCCGACGAGGGCGAGAGATTTCGCGGTGTACCACCACACGAAATACTTCGGGTTCTCCGTCATTGCCTTCTGAGCGTCGTCGGACCAACCGTGCAGATTCCGATACGCACCCCCTCGCTGCCTCATGAAGGTCGTCAGATCCTGATCGGTCCCGTTCATCCGCGCAACCACTGATCAACGCGGTAGATGTTTCCAGGACGACGCTTGAAGAACAGGTTCCCCTTCGCGTCCCGAAGCAGCGCAGGCATCACCCGCTTCGGGTATTCCTTGCCCTCGTGGCCGGTATCTCCAAAGGAGTGATGCCAGAGGTAGGGGTTCTTTTCAGGAGAATGGATCTTGCGAGGCACGGTGTAGACGAGGGCCTTCACCAGCCCCAGCATCGTGGTCGGTCCGCTCTTGCTCGGACACTCACCGACGAACGGCTGCCCTTTCGGCTCGGCGTCGTGAAACTTCTTGTGTTTTTTCCTGATACCGGGCGGGAGTTTGGCTGTGGTCGTGCCCTTCACCGTGCAGATGTAGAGATCGCGCCCGTTCGAGGCCAGCCATTTGTCCTTGAGCCGCAGCGTGGCGACCTTATCCGAATCTGGCTCAACCAGTTCGAGTTTGGTCAGGCGCCCGATGCAGAGCAGCGACTTCATACTTCATGGATGGAGTAACGCGACCAGAGGGGGCCTTGGGATCCCCGGAGCGGCTTGACTTCCCAGACGGTGTTCTTCCATACCTCAACGATCGCTGTGCCAAACTTCCGACGGCAGTCGCAGACATCCCCCTTGACCAAAGTGCGGACCGTTTTGATCGCTTCCGCCCTGGTGGCGATGCGAGGCCCCGCGTCATACCCCTGCGCCTTGACGACAACGGGATTCGCCCGCTCGTACCCAGGGGCGTAGCCGACAAGGTGATGGAATGTCTGGAGCGCGTCTTCCTTGTCGTTCGCGTAGCAGGTCGGCCCTTCGGCAAACTTCCACGCGCCGGTCTTGCTGCGCTTGTATGCACGCACCTGCCACTCCTGCCAGTCGCGATCATATTTGATCGCAAACTTCAGTTTCCCATCCGGCGTGACACCAGCCTTGGGCAGCGCCACGGCTTATGTCTTCTTGAACAGGATGAAGGCGAGGACACCGACGGCGGCGACACTGCCGAGCAGCACCTTGTTCGATACGGCCCCGACGAAGGGGATGTGGGTGCTGTTATCCAGCCACCCCGCCGTGCCTTGGTAGGCTAGCGACTGCTCGTAGCCGCCGAAGGGAGGCGCCGGAGCGTACCCCCTGCTGGTCTTGGTCAGAGGCACCAGACCGGGGGTGCGGATGATGCTCTGCTGCACCGGCTGGCTGGCGATCAGTTGCCCCTGGTTGCGCGAGGCGAATACCCCGTCCAGGTCATAGTTCATGTGGCGGTCAGTCATGGTTCACCTGTGTTTGCGAGGATTGGTTGCGGGAGCAGAGCGAGGCATCCTGGTCAGGAAGAATCCGGCGGCGAGCAGCACCACCCCACCGAGGGCGACGGGTAGCACCCACGACGGCAGCCCACTTGAGGCACCACCGCCGCTGCGGGACGCGGCCAGCTTCGCTTGCGCGAGAGCGAGATCATTCGCCGCTTGCTGTGCTTTGTTCTGCTGCTGCATCGACATGATGCCGGTCACGGCCGGGGTGATAGACGAGAGAGCCTTGGCCGACGTGCTGAAGATGCTCATCCAGTCCGTGGGCTTCTCCTCCGTCTGATTCTCCACGGGAGAGGGCGTCGCTGTCGGCGTGGACGTGAGACTGGAGTAGTCGAAGGTCAGGGGATCATACACGACCGGAGCGTCGGGAGCCTGCGCGTCCCACACGAACGGGGTGCTGTCCTGCACCGGGGGAAGCCCAGGCACCGCCAACGGATCCGAGGACGGGTCTGCCCATGCATCCCCGAGTACGGGGCGCTTGAGCGTGAAAACCTGGGGACCGGCGAGGCTGAAGCGCATGATCAGGCCGGGGCGGCGGCACCCTTCTTGCGGAGCATGAGGAAGGCGAGCAGCCCGACGAGGCCGACGCCCGCGACGATCAGGATGGGGGTCATGCTGCTCTTCGCCGCAGGTGCGTAGTTGGTGATGTTGGTCACCCCGCCGGGCTTCTTCATGGCTGCTTTGATCTGTCCGTAGACATTCGCCCCCCCGGGGATCATCGTCGAGAAGATGTCCCCTGCTTTCGACCACGAGAAGCCGGAGTCAGCGGCGGGAGCCGAGGCCGGCGCCGCAGAATCGTCTAGGGCGAGCATGGTGCCATCCACGACAGCCGTCGCCTCGTTCCACAGTCCCGGGCTGTATTGTGACTGATCACCCGAGACGATCCGTTCCGCCGCCGCCCTGCTCACGGTCGCACGCGGAAGCCCCCCCAGGCCGGCGAAGGGCACGCACCCCCGCAGACGGCGCGACTGCATGCTCGGATCAGGACCGGCCATGCCCCCGCTCATCTGTGTCTGGACGGAAAATCCCCCCTGTCCGACGAACGGCATTTCGGCCGGTACGGTCAGAGCGATGGTGTTCCCCATCGGCTTGAGGCTGACGGGCTGCCGGACCATCATGGTCTGGACCTGGGGACGCGGCAGCCACCGGGCTTGGCGAGCATCGACAGCGGTGTTGCGGGAGGTGGAGAGGCGGTTAAGCATGGCAGTATCCTTCAGGCGGTGGCTGCGGCAGCACGCCGCTTCTTGAGGTACATGAAAGCGAGAACCCCGATGAACGCGAGGGCCGGTCCCCAGACGATCGGCTGCTTGAGGGTGTCCATAGCGGACCCCATCGGCATCGGCTGGGCGCCACGGGCGTCGAGAGGTCCGTTCCTAGTGGTGGCAAGACCTTGCTTGGTCACTCTG
Source organism: Planctomycetota bacterium (assembly GCA_025356915.1). Classification (GTDB taxonomy): domain Bacteria; phylum Planctomycetota; class Planctomycetia; order Pirellulales; family Thermoguttaceae; genus JANXQG01. The sequence continues at coordinate 17,054 of JANXQG010000447.1, forward strand.
GGCAGGCGCTGATCCGGTGCCGCTCCGACACGGCGATCAGACAGCGTCCGCACAGGGCCGGTGAGACCGTGCTGTCCGGCGGTGACAGCCTCTGCACGGATCTGACTCCTCGTCGGGTCTGCGATGCCCCGGTCCCGCAGGGTCTGCCGCAGCGTCAGAATCTTCTGCTCCAGAGCCTTGGCGCGGGAGTTGAGATCCGCGCTGGCCTTTCTCCACCCTTCAGCGTAGTACAGCGCCTGGGGCTTCGCAGCCTCCGCTGCGGCGCCCTGGGCGGCCGGGAGCGTCCGGGCCAGTTCCGCCTCAGCGGCGGCCAACTGCTCTCCGAGGGAGCCCAGCGGCTCGACCGTCGCATTCAGGCGATCCAGGGGGATCGAATTGAGGACGACCACGGTCTGCTTGTTGTTCAGCCGGACGGGCTTCGGGCTGAGCCCCTGCTGCGCATTCAGAGCGGCCTGCACGCTCGGGAGGGAATACTGCTTCTGCCCGACGGTCTGGATGATGCTCGCCCTGACCGATGGATCGCTTTGGAGTTGGCGAGCCAGGGAGGCCATTTTGGGGTCGCTGCTGCCCGGCAGGTATTCCTTGTTCATCCCAGCCTTGCGGGCGAAGATGGGACCGCGAGGACCGAGTTGTTCGGCTGTGGTCGGGTTCATCGCCATGATCTCGTTCAGGTCGGGACCGTTGCGGATGAATCCCTGGGGCACCAACTGACCACCGCTCCGCACGATTGTACCAGCGTCGCCGGCCGAGGTGGCGCTGAAGGCACCCCCCGCGTCGCTGACCGCCTCACCGAACATCCCGTCGATGCCCTCGAAAGGCATGTCCACCTGGGTGCCATTGGCGACGGTATGCTGAGCGGTGAGACTGGAGCCTCCATCAGGGACGCACAGCTCGTCCGCGTGCGAATCTTCCCTGTCGAGGTAGGACGGAGCAATGGCGTAGGCCCCAAGGTCGCCCACATCCATGCCGTTGACGGGAGCGACTACCTTGCCGTTCCTCATGCCGACCAGACGCTTGTTTAGGGGTTTCATAGGGAGTCCGTTCATCGTCAGAGGGTTCGAGAGATTCGCGTACAGTTTCTTCGCCTTGATGCCTTGGGACGCCTCCCTACCTGCCGGCCAATCTTTCATGATCGGGTCGAGAGGAATCACAGCGCCTGCATTGCGCCCACTCCCACCCGGCACCTTGGCGTGCAGGTAGACGTGCGAGTAGTGACCGGGAAACATACCAACGACCACGGGGTACGCCTCGACGCCGATCGAACCCAGCAGAGCGATCTCAGTGATGACCATATCATCACAGTTGTGGACCACCACGTCGGCGTCCGGGAGGTAAATGCCGTGGTCCGCCGTCTCGATGTCCCACACCCGACGTACACCCGCCTCGGTGATCTCCTCTACCTTCGCGGGCTTACTGCGGTAGTAGCGGGGATAGATCCGATGGACGGGATGGGTGCCGAGGCCCCCATGATCAACGACGAGGGAGTCCGAGACATCAACCCCATTCAGGCGGAAGAGTAGCCGAGCCTGGAGGGCCAGAGCATCGCTTGTGGTTGAGTAACACGCCCCCCCTCTGCCACGGGGCTTGCGACACAGTTCGGCTCCAATGGTGCGCTTACTGTCTTCAGGGTCGTAGCCGTCCGAGAGCATGCCGTCCAGCAGGCGCTTGGCCTTTTCGGGAGTCAGTTCGGCCAACAGTTTCTCGGGAATCTCTTTCTCAGGGGCGACAGCGCCTGAGTAGAAGAAGTCCCCTAGAGTGTGATCCTTAGGCACATAGACACGAATGTAGCGAGAGTGCCAGGACGTGGACCACCCTTTGGTCTTCGCGTACATCTCTACCCAGTGTTTCTGGGCTTCCTTGGCGAATCCATCTTTTCCGGCGATGCAGACCCTGTTCCCATCCGCCCAGCCATCTGCGATGAATACACCGATGAAGTAGCAGTCATCGGGGGTTAGCTCCCCTCGATCTTCAGGCAGCGTGATCGCGGCCGGACCGAGTAGCGCGTCCCCCGCAACGAGATCACCGGCCCTCTTCTCCGTTCCGTTGAGAAGCAGGCAGCGATGATCGTCAGTCGCGATGAAACTCCCGCCGTTGTCGAGGTCATAGACCTTGGTGGGGAGTCCGCCCTTATCCCACACTTCCGTAACCTTGGTCCACCCCGTGCGTCCTTGAACGACCATCCCCGGCCGGACATCCCGGATCTTGATGTATCCTTTGGGAGTCAGGAGGCGGGTATTCTCATCCAGACAGTCACCACCACGGGAATTGAATACTGTTTCTTCCGGATAGGAGAGGGTTTCCTGCCCAACAGGATCGTGGAAGTAGCGGATATTGTCACGCACCCAATTATGCACAGCAACGATTTCCCCGTAATAATCCTTGTCGGGGATGCCTGCATTTCTCACGATGTCGATGGCGAGCGCACGCACCTTCGCGCTCTTGCTGCCATAGACGCCATGCGCCATGGAGACGATCTTTTTGACCGTGGCGTCCACACCCGCTATGCCGTCAGGCAATACGGAGCGAGCCACGGGCACATTTCCATTGACGGGCATGGGGCTAACTCTACCGGCACCGCGACCTGTTGCAATCACGGTGCCGGACGAGTGTTACGGATACCGTATTGGTTACCGGCGGCTCTTGCGGCCCCAGCGGGCGAGGCGGGCTTTGCGCAGGTTCTTCAGCAGCACGCGGCGGAGGGAGGCGCTGATGCGGCGCTTCTTCCGGCGGCGGGGGTTGGTAGCCGGGGCGTCATGAGCAGCGAGGATGCGCTTCATGGCGGCGAGGTCGGCAGCGGAGATGGGGGCGTTGCGACGATACTTCATGGTGTCCTTTCAGAGGGGACGGGTGAGGGTGACGGGCTGGCCGTAGCAGGCTCCAGCCCTGCGGCCGAGCGTGTCCTTGCCATGGTAGCGAAGGGCCACATACACCCTGCGCTGCTGCTCGAACAGCATGCCGTGGGCGATTCCTTCTGGAAGTGGAATCTTTGCCCCGGCGGCGAATACATAAGGAGTTCCCGTAATCCGCTTGTTGCCCGTCTTGCGCGCACCGAATGTGACCTTGTGCCCATCACTATAGGTGACGGTGCGTGACCCATCGCGATGATTGACGACGTTACTCATTTCTTTTTCTGCGCCCGACGCCAGACGGAGAGCGCGATAGCGATGGCTTGCTTGCGTTTCATCTCTGTCGTCTTCGCTGTCAGTTCCTCAGGATGCTTGAGGAGGAAGTCTATGTTTTTGCTGACATAGGACCGGTGCGGGGACTTCCGCAGCGGATTCTTCGCCTCCTGCTCCATGCGGCGGATGCGGCGCTCCAGATTGATCATCAGTTTGAGACGCCCGTTCTTGCTCGCACGGACGTACTGCCTCATGAGGTGTGCGTAGGAATCGCTCGTCAGGAGGCTGGGCTTCGGATTCACGCGAACCTTGTAGAAGCGGGGGCCGATCTTGACGAGGATGGTCCCCATCAGATGTGCCAACCGAGCTTACGCAGACGGGCGTGCGCCTTCTTCAGGCACGCCTTGGTTCGCCTCTCCCCCGACTTGAAGAGAAACTTCTTCAGGTGCTTCGGCGTCTTGTAACGTGTCGGATGAGCCGTGAAGCGCACCGTCTCACGACCGCGTTTGAAGGAGACTTTCACCTGTACCTCCCGAGGGCTTGCTTTTGGACGCCAGAGCCAATCCATTTGTAGGCGAGCCATGCAGCGACGAGGCCCCCGCCGACGAGGAGCCACGTCGAGTTGCCTTTGACCTTCGTTGGCAGTTTGCTGTAAGCATCGCTTAGCTGACTCTTCACAGCGGGGTTCACACTCATGGCGATGAGTGTGCCGGTCACACCGATGACCGTTCCAAGCAGCCCGATCGCTTTACCGATCGCTTCCCGCTTCGCTTCGTCAGCGGTGAGCTTGAGGGTGACGCCTTCAGGGGGGAACGCGGGGATGAGCGCCATGGTGGCCTTTGTTATGGAGGTTTTTCGAGAGAATCAACGGGCGATAAAAAAGGCAGCCGCACCTGCTGCGGCTACACCAAGCACGGTTTTGAACCCTGAGGACGGCGGGCCGGCAGCGGAGGTGAGGAGATCCTGCCCCTGTTGGAGAGGCTGTAGTTTCTGTGCCTCCAGAGCCTGCAACTCTTGCAGTTGGGCCTGGAAGCTCGGATCCTGTGATAATGCCTTGCCAAGCGCAATGCGTGTGTTCTTACGACCTTCTGGCGACTGAAGGGTCACGATCGCCTCATTGGCAGAGGCGTCAATGCTGGCGAATGCTCGGGCTTGCATGTGTCCGCAGGCATCACGAGCAGCCAGATATCCTTCGCGTCCTGAGAATAGGTTATATCCCCCGGTGGGGGTCAGAGCGGTCATCATCTCTTGTGAGGCATAATGTACCTCATTCCCAATCTTCCGCGTCGCCTCCGCACCGGCATGGTTCCCTGTTGCATCCATGGAGGCGGCAACGACAGCGCTGCCGTACTTGAACGTCAACCCTGTGCCCTCCTGCACTGTGGTGAGCGGGTTGGTGAGTTTCTGTGCTGAGAACATCACATCATCGACGGTATTTTGTGCTTTGTTTAAGGCAGTCGTGAGCGTTCCTGGCTTGACGACCTGGGCGACTTCCAGTCTTTTAGCCCCGAACGTTGCTACTTTCAAGACATCCTTGACCGCAAGGCGGGCAATCCCCACAGGGCTCAACGCGGTAGTTAGAAACTTCATCTGAGCTTGTGGATTGACGATGATGGTGTGAACAGCCGCCCCCGCCTGCCGGACAATCTTCTCCGGGGTCTTCAGTGCCCTTGACCAGAGGTCTCCGATCGGCTGCCCCTTCATCAAGGCCGCCGCCACAGCCGGGAATTCCTCTTGCACCACCACGGCGCCAGCCGCTTCGACTCGTGCCTGCGCGGCGTTGCTCCTCTTTTTTATAGCATCCATCGTGTTGGCGATGACCTGCTGGATCTGCCTCTGATATATCTGTCCTAAGATCATATTCATCAGGGCCAGCAGACCAGCGATGGCCTGACCGATGACAGGAACAAACATCAGCCCGATCTGGATGCCTGTGGTGAACGCGGCTTCCTTGATCACAGCCTTGATGATCTCGTTCGTCAGCCTCGTCTGTTCTGAGGTCAAAACGGTCTGAAGGGCCGGTTCGCTTCCGAGCAGGACGTACCCCAGTGGGGGGCGCACGATGGTGCAACGAACCGGAATCACAGGCTACCTGTTCATGAAGAACAGGCCAGCCGTGGCGGCGAGCAGACCGCCACCGATGACGAGTCCTGCGCTGCTCTTCTTCGGAGCCGGAGCCGGAGCC
>JANXQG010000477.1 GCA_025356915.1 Planctomycetota bacterium
AGTCCGGTATTTGTGCCTCTTCATCCTTGGGAGCGGCTTGTTCGTCCTTCTCTTACCGCACCCTTGCCTCTGCTCAGGGATGCGAATTGGGGTAACGAGGCGGTTTTCCCCCCACAAATTCCGATGGTCGATCATAAGACCGACAACGACGCTGGGACGGTGACTACGGAAGGGCCGGGGCCGGGCGATGGCCGCAACCCACCTCCTGCTGACTCACCCGGTATCGATATGGGTGGAGAGAGTCTTCTCGGCGAAACCAACGTCCCAAAACCTAAGACCGAACAAGCCGCTCCCAAGGATGAAGAGGCACAAATACCGGACTACCTGCTGCTGCGTTTCTTCGACTTTGACGTCAAGCCGAATAAACAGTATCACTATCGGATATTCCTGATACTCAAAAATCCAAATTACGGATTGGATGCGATGTGGCTTGAGGAACAGGAGTTGGCAACATCCCGAGCGATTGGTGTGAAAGGCACGAAACCGATCAAAAACAAAGACGGCGAAATCATCGATTGGCCCACGGATCCCCGTTATGCCAAATGGTCGTCGCCATGCACCTCGGACCGCATGACGAGCGATATGCGGCTGCTGGGGGGGGCTGTCGCCGCCGCTAAGGGCACGCAAGAAATCAACGCGGAGGTTCGCGTTCTCATCTGGCAGGAGAAGTCCGGACTGAACGGCAGTTTCCAAAAGCCGGGTCTGATCCGCGGTACTGTTCTCAATTTCCCGGGGGCAGCGGTCAAAGCCCCTGGTGTAGGCAGACCCATACCGGTCGATCTTACCCCCAACTGTATCTTGGTTGATCTCCAGGGTGGTGATCCGCAGCCGACTCCCAAGGATAGAACTCTTGTCAGCCCTGGCATGATTCTCGTGATGGACGAAACCGGCAATCTTGTAATGCACGACGAAATAGCCGAGACCCAGGAATGGGATAAGGCGACCAAAGAGCCGGTAAAAAAGCCGCCGCCTGATACCAAGCCAAAAACAGGGAAGCATGGCGAGAACCCAGATAACGTGGAGGGTCTCGATCCAGGTCGTGTCCGGTCGTCGGGGAGGCCACTCGGTCGCCCGTAACTCAGTCGAGACGCCTACGCTACAAAGAAACGCAGGCGAGACGCCTACGCTACGAACAGATGCCTAATTACTCGGTCCGCATCGCGGGCGACAATCTGATCTACAGTGCGGCCCACTTCATCCTGCTGACGGGCGGCATCTGTGAGCCCTTGCACGGTCACAACTTCCGTGTGGCCGTTGAACTCGGTGGCCCACTGGACGAGGTCGATTGCGTTATCGATTTTCTCGCCCTGCTTCAGATCATGAAGTCGGTCGTCGCTGAGCTTGATCACGCTGTACTCCTGCCCACGCGGCATCCGGTTATGCAGGTTTTGGTGGGCGAAGACGAAGTCGAGGTCCGATTTGGCCCTCGCCGATGGGTTTTCCCACGGGCCGAATGCCGGCTTTTGCCGGTCGTTAGCACGACGGTCGAGCTGATGGCCAATTATTTGGCCCAGCGATTGCTAGAAACGCTCGCTGCCCGAGGTTTTGTCCGGCCGCCGTGCGTCAAAATCGAATTGGAAGAGTCGCCCGGTTGCTCGGCTACCTGTGAAACAACCCCAGACTGAGGGGCTATCAGTCCTTACAGGACATAAACTCTTCCCAGCCTACTGACTTTTCCAGCAAGGTGAAGTACACTTGGTAAAAGAGAATCACTTAGGTCAGGCTTCTAGCCTGACTAGCCTGTTCCGTCAGGCTAGAAAGCCTGATCTACTGTCCTAAAACACCCCCTCCAAGGAAATGAACATGTCGTGGAATCATCGTGCGTCGATTTTGGCCGTGTGGATTGTTGTTGTAGTCTTCGTGTTTTCTTTGGCCAACCAGGCCACGCTGGCCGACAGTGACGGAGCAATCGCAAAAGTCACCAAGAAGGCCAAGGCGTCCAAGTCTGGCGATAAGAAGGCTGCCGAAAAGACGATGGCCGAAAAGAAAGCCGACGCCGAGAAGGCGAAGGCCGAAAAGGAGGACGACGAAGACGAATTCAATGACGATTCATCCTCATCGAAGCCCGCCGAGAAAGCCACGGTAAAAACCGCTAAGCCTGAAGAAAAATCCGCCGAGAAGCCCGTCGAGAAAGCTACAGAAAAGGCTGCCAAGCCTGAGGGAAAAACCGCTAAGCCCCAAGAAAAATCCGCCGAGAAGTCCTCAGCCACTTTCGCCGCCAAGAAGGCGACCAAGACCCTAATGATCGCGACCGTCGTTCGTTTCTCAATGAGCGGCGAATATCCGGAAGGCCCCAGCGAAGGCGGGGTATTCGGCGACCTGCAACCCTCGCTGGGCAAGCTGATCGAGCGGCTCGACGAGGCTAAGGCTGACAAAGCGGTCAGTGCCATCTGGCTCCGCATTGAAGACATGGAACTCGGCCGCGGCAAAGTCAACGAAGTCCGCGCGGCAATCGCCCGCATCCGCAAGGCCGGCAAGCCGGTCTATGCCGAACTGACCTCGGCCGACACCGGCGCCTATCTCGTCGCCTCAGCCTGCGATCATGTCTACATGCCCGTCTCCGGGATGCTCATCGTGCCAGGCGTGCGCATGGAAGTGACCTTCTACAAGGGCCTTTTGGACAAGCTGGGCCTGAAATTTGACGCTTTGCGGATGGGAAAGTACAAAGGCTTTGTCGAACCGATGAGCCGCGAGAACATGAGTGCCCCGTTGCGGGAGAGCCTCCAATCGATCGTCGATGATACCTACGACGACATGATTGCCATGATCGCCAAGGACCGCCATCTTCAGGAATACCAGGTCAAATCGCTCGTGGACCAGGGTCTCTTCAGCGCAACGGCTGCCCAAGAAGCGGGTCTGATCGACGAGGTTCTCTACGCGGACGAGTTTGAAGAGTCGCTCGGCAAGCGGTTGAAGGTGGATCGCGTCGAAATCGAAACCGCCTACAAGAAGAAGCGGGTCGACGCCGATTTTTCGGGCATTGGCGGCTTCGTCAAACTGATGGAAGTCTTCTCCGGCGGCAAGAAGTCGGAGAAGAGTAGCAGCAAGCAGAAGATCGCCGTGGTCTACGCCGTGGGCGAGATCACCGAAGGCAAGAGCCGCAACGGCCTTTTCAGCGGCAGCTCGCTCGGCTCGACGACCATGATCGAGACCCTCAAGAAGGTATTCCAAGATACCAAGGTCGTGGCCGTGGTTCTGCGAATCGACAGCCCCGGCGGATCGGCCACTGCCAGCGACTTGATCTGGCGGGAAACGGTCCGCGGCAAGAAGCCGTTTGTGGCCAGCATGGGCAACGTGGCCGGCAGCGGCGGCTACTACATTGCCATGGGTGCCAAGAAGATCTTTGCCGAGCCTGGCACGATCACCGGTTCGATTGGCGTCGGCGGCGGCAAGCTCGTGACCGGCGGTCTGTATGACAAACTCGGCCTGAATACCGAGATTATCAGTCGCGGCAAGAACAGCGGGGCCTTATCGTCCACTCAGCCTTTCTCGCCCGACGAGCGCAGAGTTTGGACGCAGTTGCTGAAAGAAACCTATCACGAGTTCGTCAGTAAGGCTGCCGAGGGCCGTAAGATGGACTACAACCGGCTGGAATCGCTCGCCCAGGGTCGTGTCTATACCGGCAGGCAAGCGAAAAAGCTTGGACTGATCGACGAGGTCGGCACTTTGAGCGACGCCATTGCCGAGGCTAAGAAGCTCGCCGGCCTGAAGCCCGACACGGACGTCGAGATCGAAATCCTGCCGCAGCCCAAGTCGTTCTTCGAGCAGCTTTTCAACGGCGAGGGCGCCGGTGCCAACGAATTCACCGCCGGCATGCCCGACATTGTCAAAACACTTCGCCAAGCCGCGCTCTGGCGACAGTTGCTCAGCGAGAAGGTTTTGCTCTGGATGCCCTATCGCGTTGAGTTGAAGTAATCTCGCACCCTGCTTCTTCCAGAAAAGGGGTCGGTAGTGGGTGGGTGAAATATCCGAAGTATCCTTATGTTTAGCCGGATCTGGAACTACATCCTGAGCGTCCTACAGAAGACCTGGGAAGGCTGGCAAAAAGACGACGGCTTCCTGCTCAGCGCGGCGATGGCCTATTATGCGGCCTTTTCGCTCTTTCCGCTCTGCCTGGTGCTGATCTCCGTCCTGGGCTTCGTGTTGCGGCTCTCGCAACAGGCCGACAGCGCCCAGGGGGTGCTTCTCAATCAAGTCAACCAACAGATGGGTCCCTGGCTGGCCGATCAACTTCAGGCCCTACTTGCGGGTGTGAAATCAAGTGCCGGACTGGGTGGACCGCTGGGAGCCGTGACTTTGCTGGCCGCCGCAATCGTCGTTTTCCTCCAGCTCGATTACATGTTCGGCCGCATCTTCGGCGAGAAAACCCCCTCGACGACGAGTTGGTGGGGCTACCTTCGCATGGTGCTCCATGATCGTCTCTCGGCCTTTTTGATGCTTATGGCCGTCGGCGGGCTGCTGCTAAGCTTGTTTGTGGCCAATGTCTATGTGTTGGCGGGGGTTCGCATGAATATCGAAAATAAGCTCCCCGGCGGTGTTATGCTTTCCGGCTGGGCCCAATTCCTCTTCACCGCACTGACCAACGCCCTGCTCTTCGGCTTGATCTACAAGGTCTTGCCGAAAGTGGCCATTCGATGGCGCGATGCTCTTGCCGGTGGGTTGTTCGTCTCGCTGGTATGGATCCTTGGGCAGCGACTGCTGGTGACGTTCTTAATCGGGCCAAGCTATACCGCCTACGGCGTCGTCGGCTCGTTCATCGCGGTAATGATCTGGGTCTATTATGTCAGCGTCATCCTCTTTCTCGGTGCCGAACTCGTCGCGGCCCTCTCGATCGTATCAGAGCGAAACAAAAAACCAGTAAAACAGTAGCGATTCCCTTTTCAACGAAATTCTGTCACGGCAGCTCCGCGTCTTAAGGATCTGGAGACAGGCGTCGATGAGCTCGTCGTGACTTCTGGCCGATTATTTTGAACGGTAAATCCAGTTGTCTTCCATCTTCTGATAGCCTGTTCGCGTCACGCTAGCGGTAATTGTCCGCCGGCTTGTTTCTGAACGGCCAGAGAAGGCCCAGTCTGACTTTTTTAGTTGCGCCCCGACCACCTTCAGGAATCTAAACGCTTTGGGTTCGATTTCCAAGCTGGCATCTCGCGCGCTATTGGCGGCGAAGACAAAGACCCTCAACCAAGCATCTTCAGCATTGTGACCTTGCCAACCGCTTACGTGTCGAGAGGCTTTGATTTCGATTCCTTCCGTTCCATGCTGGCATGCCTCCTTGGCAAACTTACCCGCCGGCACCAAGTCTGGATGACCGTTGTGGTAGGTGTTTTTTGCCACTGTTTTGCAATATTTCGGAATCGTCGCCGACATGAACTCCCCGACCATGCTACTAAAGTTCGCTGGCATCAGGAACGATTCTAGTCGCGGTAACTGGCGAGTGTTCAACTGCTGATTAAGAAACCCCAGAAAGTCCAGGAAGTCGGCCATGGTACTTTGAATATGCGACGTCTTTAGTCCACATGGCAAGATCATGTTTTTATTAAATCCTTTCTGATCGAGGGGAATCGGAGTACAAGCAGTGAATTCATCCATGAACCTTCTCCCAGTTTTCCTTCACCGGGTGGGGATTTACCCACATCCGAGGGGTAGGACAAGGCCGATTTTGTTTTTCTCCTTGATTCCAGAAAAAATCACGCTCGCACACCGGTTGACAGAATCTGCTGGAGAGTTTACGATACCTGTTTCCCCCTGCTTGGTGAGCAGTCGCTTGGGCAAGCCTTTTTGAGCGTGGGGACGTTCCCCCTCGACCAGTAACCGCCCCTTGGGAAGATGGAGCCTCAATTATGGCCGTTCCAAAACGCCGACATTCCAACGCCCGTACCAATAGTCGTCGTGCCAACCACGATAAAAAAGAGCCGCGGCACTTGACCTATTGTGCGCAGTGCAGCTCTGCTGTGCCTCCACATACCGTCTGCCCGAAGTGCGGGCATTATATGGGTCGCAAGGTCGTTGACATCGACTCCTAAACCGAAGCGGGGAGTCTCAAACCGAAAAGGGTCTTACACGGAGGGGCTTGCGTTGGGCAAGATTGCCTTTTTGTTTCCAGGACAAGGTGCCCAGACTGTGGGCATGGGCCGGCGACTCGCCGAATCGCTTCCTGCTGCGCGGCAGTTATATGATCGCGCGCATGAAATTCTTGGCTATGACCTTGGCAAACTCTGCTTTGAGGGGCCGGCCGAAGTCCTCGACTCCACGATTTATAGTCAGCCCGCTTTGTTTGTTACCAGCTTGGCCGCCCTGGAATCGTTGCGAACGCAGTCACCGGACGTCGTGCTTTCCTGTGAAGCGGCGGCCGGATTGAGCCTGGGCGAGTATACCGCCATGGTCTTCGCTGGCATCATGGACTTCGACGAAGGTCTGATGATGGTGCAGAAGCGTGGTGCCGCGATGCAAGAGGCCGCCGATGCCACGCCCAGCGGTATGGTCACGATCCTCGGCTTGGAACGTGTTCAGGTTGAAGCCCTCTGCGAGCAGGCTCGGCAGGGCGAGATCTTGCAAATCGCCAATTTACTCTGTTCCGACATGCTCGTCGTTTCCGGCACCAACGGTGCCTGCTTGCGAGCAGCCGAGCTTGCACCGAAAATGGGTGCGATGAAGGCCGTTCCTCTGGCCGTTGCAGGCGCGTTTCATACCAAAATCATGTGTCCGGCCGACGAGCGCTGTGCCGAGGCCCTGGCCGAAGTCCACATGCAGGCCCCGAAAATCCCCGTGATTTTCAATGTCGATGCCCAACCGCACGACGATCCAGAAGAAATTCGTCGCCTGATGGTCAAACAGATCATCAACCCGGTCCGCTGGGAGGAGTCGATGCGTTACCTGCTGGCCCAGGGCTTCGACCAATTTTACGAGGTTGGCCCGGGGCGCGTTCTCCGGAGCCTGCTTCGCCGTATTGCTCGCAAAGTGGAATGTCAGAGCGTGGATGTGTGAAAATAGGAGTTAGGAGTTAGGAGTTAGGAGTTAGGAGTTAGGAGTTAG
>JANXQG010000479.1 GCA_025356915.1 Planctomycetota bacterium
CTAACTCCTAACTCCTAACTCCTAACTCCTAACTCCTAACTCCTAACTCCTAACTCCTTCTTCCATTTTTCGACTTGCTTCTTCACCTGCTCCGGTGCCGTCGAGCCATAGCTTTGCATGGCGGCAACCGCTCGCTCGACGCCTAAAACGTCGTAAACGGATTCATCCAATTCCGGCAGTGCTTCACGAAAATCTTCCAGCGGCAAATCGGATAGCCGTACGTCGCGGTCCAATGCCTTGCGCACTAGGCGGCCGACGAGGCCATGGGCCGTTCGCTGGGGAACGCCGCGGCAGATCAGATATTCCATGAACGTGGTGGCGTCGAGATGCCCACGGTCCAGTCGCAGGGCGATCGCTGGCCGATTCAGTTCCGCAGCGGCCATCAACGGCGCAGCCAGTTCCAGCGATGCCCGAACCGTGTCGAACGCGTCAAACAGCGGCGGCTTGTCCTCTTGAAGATCGCGGTTATAGGCCAGCGGCAGACTCTTGATCAGAACCAGTAACGTCTGCAAGCTGCCGATCACTCGGGCCGTCTTGCCGCGAATCAACTCCAGCACGTCGGGGTTGACCTTTTGCGGCATGATCGATGACCCGGTGCAAAATGCCTGCGGTAACTTGAGAAAGCTGAACTCCATGGTCGACCAGAGAATCCACTCTTCAGCCCAGGTGCTGAGGTGCTCGGCGATCATCGTCAGACAAAAAGTAAACTCCAGCACGAAATCGCGATCGCTCGATGCGTCGATGCTGTTGGCTGCCACTTCCTCGAATCCAAGCCGCTTGGCGACATCATCGCGATCGATCGGCAGGCTCGTTCCCGCCAAGGCCGCGGTGCCGAGCGTCAAGCGATTCGTCCGCCGACGGCAGTCGGCCAGACGCTGCCGATCGCGTCGAAATTTCTCGCAATAGGCCAGCCAATAATGCGGGGCAAGAACCGGTTGAGCACGCTGAGTATGAGTATAGCCGGGCAGAATCACGTCGGCATCGGCGTCGCACCGGCCGACCAACGCCCTTTGCACATCGGACAGCCGCCGATCGATCTCGTCGATCGCTTCACGGACCCACAGGCGAAGATCCGTCGACACCTGATCGTTACGACTCCTGGCCGTATGCAGCTTACGGCCGATGTCGCCAATCCGATCAACGAGGGCCTTCTCGATGTGCATGTGGATGTCTTCCAATTCCGTGCGGAACGGGAAGCTTCCCTGCTCAATTTCCCGGCGGATCTCGCCCAAAGTTTGCTCGATCATCCCACATTCATCAACCGTGAGCAGGCCAACTTTGGCCAACATCTGAGCGTGAGCCACCGAACCTTCGATGTCTTGCGCAAACAAACGGCGATCAAAGCTCACACTTTCCGTGAACCGCTCAACACGGCGATCGGTCGCCACGTCAAATACACCACCCCAGGCCTTTTCCGACAAATCAAACCTCAAACATCCAATTAGGATCACCAATAAAATCGACAACTTAATAAGTCTAAATGACTTACGGCGCGTTGTCAACGAATTTGAAGCACTGAACCCAGGAGAACTGCAAAGTCCGGGGTCTGGTCCATTTTTCAGCGAGAACGTATGAAATTCACCCAAGATCCTTGCCCGAAAACATGGACCTGACCCCTTCGCGTTGGACTTTGCAGTTCTCCTGATACTGAACCGAAGGCTCTTGACATGCGTATACTATTTTATAGAATAACGGATGCTTTGAACAAACGTATACAAACCAAAGCAACGGACCACCCCATAAGAAGTATTCCCCATGCTCGTACTCTCCCGAAAGTTCAACGAATCGATCGTCATCGACGGCGGCATCAAAATCACCGTCGTGGAAATCCGCGGAAATCAGATCCGATTAGGCATCGAAGCACCCATGGAAGTGGGGGTCATGCGAGAGGAGCTGGTCGTGGCAGCGACCAGCCCGATGGTGGCGGCAGCCGTGTAGGCAGGGCATCACACTCCCACTGCGGCCGCCTTCCGCGAGGCACGCTTGCGGACATGCTCGTTGAGCAGTATCTTCCGCAGGCGGATTTGCGTAGGCGTGACCTCGACCAGTTCGTCGTCCTCGATGAACTCCAGGGCCTCCTCCAGGGACATGCGGCGCGCGGGCCGGAGGAGCACATTGCGGTCGTGCCCGGAGGCCCGCATGTTGGAAAGCTTCTTCTCTTTCGTTGGGTTGACGTTCATGTCGTCCGTGCGGCTGTTCTCGCCGACGATCATCCCTTCGTAGACGACGTCGTTATGGCCAACGTGGAGTTCGGCCCGTTCCTGGAGCGTGTCGAGGCCATAGGCCACGGCTCGGCCTCCGCAGAGCGAAACCAGGACGCCGGTGAGCCGCGTTTCAATATCGCCTTCCATTGGTTTGTAGCACTCGAAACGGTGGTGAATTATGGCCGTGCCCTGCGTGGCATTCAAGAGCCGCGTCCGAAACCCGATCAGCCCTCGAGCGGGAATCGAAAACACCATGTACGAGTAGTCATTGTGCGTCTGCATATCGACGAGCTGCCCGCGACGCTGGCCGGCCATTTCCATGACGGGGCCCGTCTGGTGTTCCGGAACTTCGACCACAAGTGACTCAAACGGCTCTTCAATCACGCCGTTGTTGTCGTGAAGAATCACGTGTGGCTTACCGACCGAAAGCTCAAAACCTTCACGGCGCATCGTCTCGATGAGTACCGAAAGATGCAAAATACCGCGGCCAGCGACAGAAAACTGCTCGGTGCCCGGAATTGGTTCGGCGCGCAGGGCAACGTTCTTTTGCAACTCCTTCATGAGCCGTTCGCGGAGGTGACGGCTGGTCAGATACTTCCCTTCCTGGCCGGCCAGAGGCGAGGTATTCACGCCAAAGGTCATCTTCAGCGTCGGCTCGTCGACCACGAGACGAGGCATCGCCCTGGGAAAATCGCGATCGCTTACCGTATCGCCGATTTCGATATTCTCCAGCCCCACCAGGGCGACAATGTCGCCCGCCTCGGCGGACTGGACTTCGATCCGCCCGAGATCTTCAAAGACCTGGACCGAGACGATCCGCGAGGGCGAGATTTTGTCGTTCTTTTGCATCAAGGCGACGTCCATGCCAGGCCTGACCGCGCCGGAGTAGAGCCGCCCGATCGCGATGCGGCCGACATAATCGGACCAATCCAGAGTGGTGATGAGCATCTGGAGCGGTGCCTCGGCATCGATCTCCGGACCGGGGATCTTTTCCAGGATCATGTCCATCAGCGGCGCGACGGAGTCGCCTTGCTTGCCAAGTTCATGGGTGGCAAAGCCAAGCTTGCTGCTGGCATAGATGTGCGGGAAGTCGGCCAAGCGGTCGTCGGCACCCAGTTGCAGAAAAAGCTCAAAAACCTCGTCGAGCACCTCATGCGGCCGAGCGTCAGGACGATCGACCTTATTGATCACCACGATCGGTTGCAAGCCGCACTCCAATGCCTTTGAGAGCACGAAGCGCGTTTGCGGCATGGGACCCTCGGCTGCATCGACGAGCACCAGCGCGCCGTCGGCCATGCGCAACACGCGCTCGACCTCGCCGCCAAAGTCGGCGTGGCCCGGCGTGTCGATAATGTTGATCTTTATGCCGCGGTAGGGGATGGCGATGTTCTTCGCCAGGATCGTGATCCCACGTTCGCGCTCCAAGTCGTTGGAGTCGAGGATTTGCTCGCCGACCAATTGCGTATCGCGGTAGCGGCCGCTTTGGCGCAGCATGCAATCGACAAGCGTCGTCTTGCCGTGATCAACGTGTGCGATAATAGCCACGTTGCGGACGTCTTGACGTCGCATCAGTTCAATCTCCTAGGAAATTTGTAGCGAAGGCATCCCGCCTGCGTAGGGTAAGGAAGCTTCTTTCAAAACCAAAACCCCTAGCACAACACCACGCTTCGCCTGGGGACGATTCCGCCGAGGTTCATGCGGTTATGTTAGGGGTTCTCTTCCAATTCTAAATGCTCGGAGGCATTTAGTCAAGCCGAAACCCTGCTCGAAACCATGCTCACTAGGGGGGTAAGGACCGGCGAATCAATAAGTGTCGGGTTTTCGGAACGTACTCATCTCGCGGAGCGAGATGAGTACAGTTATTGATTCGCCGGTCCAAAGCGGACTGCAACCGAATTGGTGGGGCTCGTTGCGCTCTCCCTTATTCGCGTTCCGCACCCGGAACCGGAAGAGCCTTCAAACGACATCTCCCAAGCCTTTACATCACGGCAAAATAGTTCTCTACGGCCATATCGATGTAGTCGTTCGTGACTTCCAGCGGGCAATCCTTATAACTGCAATAATTGCAGATCTGCATGAGGAGGTCGCGGGGTTGGCAAAAGCGGAATGGCCGGTTCTTTGGCGTGTAGTGCTGCTCGATGAGGTGATCGACCGCCTCCGGCCGATCGGGAAAGCCCATTTTTTTTGCCAACGAGAGAAACAGCCCCTTGAAGTCTTCGATGCTGGGGTCGAGCACCTCGATCTTGTAGGGAATCCGCCGCAAGAATGCCTCGTCAACCAAGTCACGCGGCTCGAGGTTCGTCGAGAAGATGATCAATTGGTCGAACGGAACCTGAACCTTCTTGCCGTTGGGCATATTGAGGAAGTCGTAACGTCGTTCCAGCGGAACGATCCAGCGATTGAGCAGTTCTTCAACACGCATCCGCTGCCGGCCGAAGTCGTCGATCACCAGCGTGCCGCAGTTGCTCTTCAGTTGCAGCGGTGATTCGCAAATGCCGGTCGAGGTGTTCATCGTCACTTCCAGGGCCGACATCGTCAACTCGCCCCCGACGACCAGCGTGGGGCGGCGGATCCGTACCCAGCGGCGGTCAATCTTCCGCTTTTCGTAAAGACCTTCGCAGGCATCCAGCGGCAGCTCTTCATGGTTTACCGGGTCGAAAACCCGCATGATCTCGCCGTCGATGCCAATGGCACGGGGAATCCAGATTTCCTGTCCAAAAGCCCGGGTGACCCGCTCGGCAATACTTGTCTTGCCGTTGCCCGCCGCGCCGAAAAGGAATAGTCCGCGACCGGAGTTCACTGCCGGTCCAAGTCGATCGAGCATCCGCTGGCTGAGCACGAGATCGCCGAATGCGCGCCGCAGGCGTTCGGACGTGGTCGGTTGGGCGGCAAGCGATTGGGCCTTGACGCTCTCGATATAGTCTTCCAGCGAAACCGGAGCGGCACCGAAGTAGGTGCAGTGGTTCCAGTAGCGTTTGGCACGTTCGCGGCCAAGATCGGTGAGCTGGTGGACGAAGTCGTTCATCGGCGCGCCACCGCGATAGGCGACCAACTGGTCGTTCTTCAACCCACGCAGCAGCTCGTCGATGAGGATGAAAGGGAGCTTGAGCTGGTCCGCCACCTCACGGCCGGTGGAGTCGCCGCGGGCCATCAAAAGCTTCAAGGCCAGCGACTCGACGAGGCTGTCGTTTAACCCAGCGGCACGGAAAGACTTGGGTTCTTGGGGAACAAAGCCACTGGACTGCGGAGGATCTCGCTCGATCGAGGTCGAGGCGACTGGCGATGCAGCGACCGGGGATGCGGTGGTTTGCGATGGAGTGGCAGCCGGTGAAACCGAAGATGTGCCCGCGGTCAGCGAGCGAATGCGATCAACCATGGCGTCGAACTTCGAGTCGGCCGCTTGTCGGGGCAGGTCGTGTTGCGGTTTGGTCGCCGCCAAGTCATTCATCGCCGTGCTGCCCAAGCCAACCGCACTGAGTCCGGCCAGTTGAGCCAGGAGATTGTTGTCCGCGGTTGGCATCGTCATGGCAAGTAGAGCTTCCACCCTCGAAATAGAATCCATTGATAGTCCCTGCAAAGGCTACTTCGCTTCCGGGCATCGGTCAAATCCTGAAGGTGCTGCCTGCCGAATCTACCGACAATGCCGAATCTGCCGCGCGTGCGCCAGGATTTTCAGCCTGACACTGAGTGGGACAAGAGCAAGGGTTCAGTTGCTATACTGTCCGCGGTTGTGATTGTCCCAATCCATACCAACCCGAAGCGCAAGCGAGGCAACGACTTAGCAACCTCGCTCGCGCTTCGAGTTAGTGTCAGTCTCAACCGCGAGCTGTATAGCTGACCAACGGCTCGACACCGTGAATGAGCTACACCGTCTTCGCGTTTTTGCGCATGACAGGGCTGAACCGCTCATCGGGCAGCACCATGGCCGTGATCCGCAGGCCGAACTTGTCACCGACCTTCACGACTTCGCCAGAGGCAACGGCCTGATTGCCAACCTCCAGATCGAGCATCTCTTCGCACGACTTGTCGAACTGGATGATCGAGCCAGGACCAATCTCGATGATGCGGCTTAGCTTCTGCCGCTTCTCGGCCAAGGTGACCACCACGGGCACTTTGATCCGCAAGAGACTTCGCGTGTAGGGCGGCAGATCGCCGGAGGTAAGCGGCAACGTCGGCTTCTCGACTCGCTTTGACGGCTTCCCAATCAGTTCCTTTGCCGGCATGGGCGGTAGCGCGGGCGGCACTGCGGGCGACGGCGCGGCAAACAGGCCATCAGGATTCTTTACCGGCCAGAGAATGCCGATCGTGCCTACGGGCTTCCCGCCCTGACTTACGGCAAGCGGAACCATCGGGGCATCCTGGGCCACGCCACCCCGGCCCAACGCGTCACCCAGGTTCGTGACCCAGTGGGCGATGAAGTCGCTAGCCATCCAGGTTTCCGGCAACAGGTTCATACCCAATTCCTGGGCCAACGTCGCCAGCTTGCTCTCGCCTGTCTTGTCGGGCTCGGCGCACCATGCCGGCAAAAGCCCCTTGGCCGCCGGGATTGTCATGACGACGGTCGTCTGGTCAGTCTTCAGCAGGATGATCAGTCCCTTGCCGTTGAGATCGAGTTGCGCTGCGGCCGACTGCAATGTGCCCTGCGAGCCGAGGGTCGTTTGCACATCGCCATCAAAAGTACGAGCCAGCGCGGCACCCGCCTCTTCGGCACCTACCTTACAGGCAGCCAGCACATCGTCGATGAATTGCGGAAGGGCCTCGGGCATGGAATTATTGCTTGAAAGAGGTCTGCTTCTGTGGGGACTTCTCCCCAATTGGTCGGCAATTTTGGCGGAAAACTTTACTTAATCGTCGCAGTCGGTAGTTTAGGGGTGATCCAGCCGTCGGCCGCGCGAATTTCGAGGTTCGTGCGGAAGAGGAGTACATTTTTCGGCCCTTTCGGTTTTAGGTGCGGAAGACAATTATTCGCATTCCGCACCCAGAACCGGAAGAGCCATATTTCACACCATATTTCATGGTATTCCAGCAAAGGCTATAATTCTGGCAGGCTCAGGACTGAACACACGACGGCCCCCGTATGAAGGGGTATCTCATGGCCAAGAAAAAAAAGGCAGCGAAGAAAGCCGCCGACTCCAACAAACGGCGACCGGCGAAGTCGCAGGGATTTGCTCCGTCGTCCTCTGCTTCCCCGGAAGTAATTTTGCGAAAGCGTACTTCTGGTCGAGAAAAATCTCGCAACCCCTTGGTCATCGCTCAGGAAATTGCCGACTTGGCATGGGATGTCCCACAGCCACAAAAGCAGGCGGAACTGGCCCGGCAGGCATTGAATGTTTCGCCCGATTGCGCCGACGCCTATGCAATTCTGGCCAACCAAGCTGCTTCTCGCGATCAAGCTCGGCAGCTCCTGGAGGAAGGCGTGGCTGCTGGCCAGCGGGCGATTGGCTCGAAAATTTTCGAGACCTCGACAGGCCACTTCTGGCTCAATCATCAAACTCGTCCTTACATGCGTGCCCGGCTGGGATTGGCCCAATGTTTGTGGGAGTCGGGTCAACGGACTCAGGCGGTCGAACATTATGCGGAAATGTTGCGGCTGAATCCCAACGACAATCAGGGTGTGCGATTCCTGCTTCTGGGCGCATTGGTCGATCTGGATCGCAACGACGATGCCCAACGCCTGATGCATCACTACGAGCATGATGGTTCCGCCGAATGGACCTACACGGCTGCTTTGCTGGCCTTTCGCCACGAGGGTGATTCGGCCATTTCCCGCAGTTTATTGTGGGCGGCTTCCCACGTGAATCAGTACGTTCCTGATTACCTGGTCGGCAATAAGAGCATGCCGTCGTTGCCGCCGTCGACTATCCAATTCGGAGGCGAGGACGAGGCCATCTGCTACGCCACTCAGTTCCTTCGAACCTGGCGAAATTCCGCGGGGGCAATCCCCTGGCTGCGAAAGACGCTCAAGGTGCCACTACCCAAGCCGCCAAAACCCCGCAAGCCTGCTTGGTCGCGATTTCGCCACGCATTCCTGCGCCTGCCGCAGATCGACGAGGAGGTCTGGCAATTGGAGGTCTGCCGTCTGCCGCTTTCGCGCGCGGAAGGTAAGATGTCTCGTCCACCCTGGGTGTTGGTGTTATGGAATCGCACGGAAGACACCATTCTTACGTTCGAGACTGGCGACACACAGCCGACCGCGGGAGATGCCTGGAACGTGCTGATCGAGGCATTGTTGCGTCCCCGATTTGGAGAACCGCACCGGCCGGCGGAGATCCAGGTGCGTCGCAATGCCTTCTACAAAGCGTGGCAGAAAAAACTCCAGCAAATCGGCGTTCCGTGCCAGCTTTACGATGCTCTCGATGGACTGGACCACGTGATCGAACACCTGCTGCCGGCCTCGGTCAGCGTTCGGCGATTCCTCGAAGAACCGAAAAGCCAAGTGTCGGTCGATCTCGACGAACTGGCATCCTTGCCGCAGAATGTGGGCGAGTCGTGGCAGGCTGACGTCCGCCGCCTGCCCGGCTGGCTAGAACAGGATGGTGAACTGCGGCGCCCCTGGGCGTCCCTGGTTACCAGCCCCGACGAGCATCTGGTGCTGACCCAGAACCTCGTCATGGTTCCGCCACCCGATGAGTGGATTTGGAAAAATGTTGTCGATGCCATCCTCCACCCACTCATGGGCGAGCCTCATCGGCCTGGAATTATTGAGGTCGGCAGCGACACATTCCTGCGTGTGCTTTACGATCGGTTGGAAGCTATTGGCGTGCAGTGTGTCGCGGCGGATAATCTGGAACAGATCGACGACATCTTCCGGCAGCTTGGAAAGTTCCTTTCCGGCGGCAGGGCCTCGCCGCCGTTGGTCGAGGTGCCCGGTGTACAACTTGATGACGTTCAGAGTTTTTACGAGGCGGCAGCCGACTTTTATCGTGCGGCACCCTGGCGGCTTGTTCCAGGCGACACCACCTTGAAGATCCAGTGCCAGAAATTCAGCACTCATACCTGGTATGGAGTGGTCATGGGCCAGAGCGGCTTGGTGTTGGGTCTTGCTCTGTATGAAGATATTGGCATGCTCCGACAGTTGTTTGCTGGGGCCGACAGCGACGACGAAAGGTCGCGGCAAGCCACGGGATTGTCGGTCATCTATGGCGAAGCGTTCGAGATCCCCATCGCCGATCTCGAAGCCGCCGAACGCCATGCTTGGCCGATCGTCAGCCCAGAGGCCTATCCCAATCCCGTTTATGTGAACCCTGGTCGCTCCATGCGACCGCCGTTAGCATGGGAGTTGGGGTTATTGGAGGGCTGCTTGCGGGCGATTCCGCAATTTTTGGAAAGCGGCGACAAAAGTGCCACGATCGAGGTATCAAACTCCCGCGGGAACTTGACTTTGCAGTTATCGCGGATGGAAGAAGAATAACTGATTTGGCTGTATAACTTGTTCGCCGTATGTTGATGGCCAGGCAGTTGTCAACACCACCATAAAACCCACGAACAGCAACGACCCGTTATCAACTTGCCATCAACTGACAACCAACTTGCATTCAACGGTTTTTCCACACCAAAATTCGCCTGATCGCCTTGCCTAAAGCATTGCTGAATAAGCCTATTACGATAACCGC
>JANXQG010000489.1 GCA_025356915.1 Planctomycetota bacterium
AGAACTTCAAGAAGGCGGCCTTCATCGTCTTCATCTATAGCTTGCTGCTCACGGCGGGCATTTCCTTCCTGGCCGTGATGCTGATTCCCGATGAAGTCCGGATGAAACTCTACAAAGACAACCTCATCGGCGGATTGGCAATGTATATGGCGGGGCCGCTGCCAGCCCGCTTGCTGTTGAACGGCTTCGTGGTTCTTGTCGGTTTTCTGATCCTGGCCGGTGCGGTAAACACCGCGATTATCGGATCCAACGGCGTGCTGAACCGCGTCGCCGAAGATGGCGTGATGCCCGACTGGTTCCTCAAGCCGCATCGCCGCTTCGGAACGACGTACCGCATTCTGTTTTTGATCGTCGCTTTGCAGTTATTGACGATCGTCCTCACCCGCGGCAACATGTACGTCTTGGGCGAGGCCTATGCCTTCGGCGTGGTGTGGAGTTTCGTCTTCAAGGCCCTGGCAATGATCGTGCTGCGATTCAAAGACCGCAGTCCCCGCGAGTACAAGGTGCCGTTGAACCTGCACGTCGGCGGCGTGGAGATTCCTTTCGGGCTGATTATGCTGTTCCTCGTGCTGTTCTTCACGGCCTTGCTGAACCTGATGACCAAGGAGGTGGCCACAATCGGCGGATCGGCCTTCACGGCGGTATTCCTGGCCGTCTTCATGATTTCGGAAAAGATTCACGAAAAGCGGCTGGGTGGAGGACATCACAAGCACGTCGAGCAATTCAACCAGAAGACGGCCGAAACGATCAATCCCCAGGCATTGAATCTCGATAAACCCTTCCGCAAGTTGGTAGCGATCCGTTCCACCAACAATCTCTTCATGCTCGAAAAGACCCTGGCGGAAACCGACCCCGATACCACCGACGTGGCCGTGATGACGGCCCAGGTGACCCAGCGCGGCGACACGTCCGGCGGAGGGCCGGAACTGGACGATTACGCCCGCAACTTGATGTCGGCGGTCGTCGATCGCGCGGAGAAGGCGGGCAAGCACGTGCAGCCGATGATCGTTCGGACCAACAATCCGTTATTTGCCGTGATCAACGCAGCCCGCGACTTGGGTGCCCAGGAATTGATCATGGGGGCATCGAATGTCTATTCGGCCGACGAACAGATTGAGCAGATCGCCTTTTACTGGTTCAACCTCCACGATGGAACGCCGCAACCGCTGACAATCCGCATCCTTGGCCCCAACCGCGACCTCTATTTCGATCTGGCCGGCGGTAACCGCATTCCTAAGCTCGGCGAACGCCGTGCCCGATCGGTGGCAGACCTTCGCGGGGCGGGCATCGGCATCAGTCACGTGCTGCTGTTGCACGACAGGACTGCGGTCGGCAGCGACCTCTTTTCCGACGTCTTGACGATGCTCGACCCGTTGGTGTCGCTGACCGTCGTTCCCCTGCCTCAAACAGCGGTCGCATTGCCCGAGGGCGTTGTGGAGACCGATTGGCTCGAACAGGACTTGCTTCGTGCCAAGCAGTTGCGCCGCGACGTATCGTGCAATGACCTACTGCCGGGCGAACTGGCCGTCCAAGTGGCTGCGCTAGCGAAGCAGCTTCATTGCGACCTGATCATGGTTGGTAAGCCGGAACTCTCCGACCTGCACGCGCCGCTGGACACCGAGGCGATCGCTCGCGAAGCAAGCTGTGCGGTATGTGTCGTCACGCCCCCGCACATTCCGCAGGAAGCGGGGGAGTGAGAGGGAATGAGGTAAATCAGGCAATACGCAGGTCACGGCAGGTCTGCTCGTAGCTTACTTCTAGGTCCAGCGGTATCGCTAAGTCCTCTGTCAACCAGAGCGGGAGACAAGGTAACTGCAGTCCCGGCTTCACCTCAAGATACCAGGTCTCCAGCCATCGGCTTCTCTCTCGCTCCCGCCAGCGGCAGGCAACTGCGTAGGTCGCAAGAGGCTGCGTACCCAACAAACGATCTGACCGGCCAATCAAAGCCAGCAGATCGGCGTACAGATTGACGTTGCGCGAGGTCACCACGTCCACCAACACGAGTGACACACCCTGCCGCAACAGCATGGCGCACTTGGAGGTGAACTGGCTGCGATGTTCCGGGCGGTCTTTGTTGGACGGGCTGATGAGTTCGATGGCGGCCACCAAGCTTCGGCCACGGCGAGTATCGTACACGCGGACTTCATACTCATCGAAATCCGACAACTCGGTTTCCACCGCCAGGGTGGGTTCCGCCGGTGCCCAAACGGCAGTGGCAATACCACCCTCATCCGGCGGCGAGTAAAATGTCCCCACCGCAGTTTGGGAGGGTGACTCGAATGTCGCGACGTCGATCTCCACCTCCGGTCCGAGATGGACATGCGGACCGGCCGCGTACTCGGGCGGAAGCGTCTTCGCCAGGTGCTGGACAATGACCATCGGCCAGCCGCCGTGGACTTCTTCCCACGATCGGACCTCGCTGAAAGGCGGACGAAAATGATCGCGAAGAGGCATGCAATGTTCCTCCTTAGATTCTACAGTGGATGAACTACCTGGGCAGCATGGGGGAACAATTTGTTCCCCACGGCATGGCCTGGGGAATCGCCAAGCGGTTACGGTGGAATCAATGACGGACCTTCGCGCCGGTCATCATGATCTCGTTCCTCCGGGCAAATAGAGATTCTGACGGCTCACGCCACCTTGGCTTTCACTTCTTCTCGGGCGAGGGCAGATCCTTCTGCAACTGCTCCAGCGTGGCGGCGGGACTGGCGGGGAGCGAATCGGGACTACCGTGATCATGGTCGTTGCCGGTGCCTGCGCCACCCTTGGGAGGCTCTTTCTTCTTGACGATATCCTTACGATCGAGGTGGATTTTGGCGTAGGTCTGGCCGGGAATCACGTAGTACCACTGAGCAAAGCGGTCGCTAAGCTCCTTGGCGTGCTTCTTGCCGGCCACAACTTTGGCGTCGTATTCCTCCTGCCGCCGCTTGTTCTCCTTTTCGATCTCTGCCCGCTGCGCGGCAAGCATTTCGGACGTATTCGCCTCCTTGGCTACTTCGTCCTTCTTTACGTCATCCTTCTTCGGCTCGTCCTTCTTCACTTCGTCCTTCTTTGGCTCATCCTTCTTGGCCGGCTCGTCTTTCTTCAGTTCATTTTTCTTGGCATCCCCCTTCTTGTCGCCATCGACCGGCTTGACATCCTTGCCGTCTACTTTCGTGTCGGGGGCTTTCTTCTCCGGAGTCTTTTCGGCTGCTTTTTCGGCCGGTTTTTCCTCGGGCATCTTTTCCAAGACGGGCTTGGGAATGGCGTCCTTGTTGAAGTCGGCCGCCACGAATAGGTAGCGGTCCATGCCGAATGAAGAATCGTCCTTTGCCTTGTCTACCTTTTCGGACTTCGCGTCACCTTTCTTCTTCGCCTTCACGGCGGCGGAAGATTCGCCGGTCGTCACGCCAAAGCGGAGAATGTAGCGGGCACCGTCGGCCAATTGCAGGGTGATGTCGCCGGAATTCGAGAGGATCTCCGCCGGACCATCCGGGTCTTTACGATTGGGGACTACAAAGAACCCCCTTTCGATCAATGTCTCCATGGTCGCGTCATCGAGTTTGCGAACACGCAAGTCGGCAGGCACCGCGCCGGGCTTTCGCTCGACATCGACAATCTTGAGGTCTTCCAGTGCCGACTTCAATGCGTCGAGATTCGTGACGTTCAATTCCTCGTCGGCCGCCATCGGCCGGGGGATCATGATTTTCTTCGCTGGATCAAAAGCCAGATCCTGAACGAGTTTCCAGGGCTGATCCCCAGCAGGCGTGTCCAATACGAACTCGCCTTTTTGCGAAGATGCCAGCACGAGTTGGCCGCTGTTGTTCGCCATGGGCGTAAGACTGTAATCCTTGATTTCAACCTTCTTCAGGTCCATCGTGTTGAGTTTCAGCAGATTCGGCTCGATCCAATCCTCGAAACGCACCGAGAGCTAGCCGGTGTCCAGTTTGACGATATAGACCGGTTCCTTATCGGCGATCCGAATGTAGCACTGATCGGTCTGGTCGGATACCTGCTTGCCGATGATCGCGGAGGCGAGTTGACGCCCGTCGGCTTGCTTCATCGTCACGCGCGTGCCGACCCCGTCGTCACTGGACTTGACGTTCTTCGGATCGGGATCGACGACGCCAAAGCGATTATAGGCCTTGCGCAGGGCCGTCTCATCAGCCGTCGAATCTCCCTTCAAGGATCCAGCCTGAAAACCGGGGGCTAGGCCGATAATCTTCAGATCGATCAACGAATTGGCCGCCGCAGCCAGATGATCCTTGGAGTCGGCTGGGTATTTGCTGTGCGAAGGAATCACCCACAGACCATTGATCTTGGAGACTTCCAGGGCAACCGAATTACCTTTGGCCTGGTCAAATTGAAGGATCTGTAGACTGTCGACGGCACCCGGTTCCTTGAACTCGGGAAACAGATTCTTACCCAGCACGGCCGCCTCGCCCTTAATGGGCGCGACAGGACGGGTAAACCAAGCCACCGCGACAATCAACGCGGCTACGGCTAGAAGCCAAAGGGTTTTTGAATTTTCGTTGCAGTTCATGTTTATCTCTCCATAACTCATCTCCCCTCCCCCGTTTTCGGGAGAGGGGCAGGGGGTGAGGGCTGAGTGGTTTTGCGAGGCTCCTTAGCGCAAGCGTTTGCTGGAAACGCCTTCGCGCTCCTTGGATCGGCGATTAAAGAAGACGAAAGCCGCGACCAACAACGGGGGAATCGGGGGAATAATCACCGCCCAGAGCTTATAGGTGCCCTGCATACCAAGAATCGTGGCCTCTTGGGCATCGTCGATCTTGCGGATCTCTTCGTTGTACTTTTGATGGTTTTCCTTCTTTTGCTCGTCCAGCTTGCGGTTGAGATTGCGCGATTCATTGCTAATCTTCTGGAGGATGGCGGTCGCATCGAGCTTCTGCTTCTTAGCTTCCACGCCAATCGTCTTCAGTGTGGCCTGAACCTCCTGAATCGCATTTTTGATATTCTCGTCGTGCTCCGTGCTCTTCTCCTTGCGGGCCTGAGCACTCTGCTTACGGGCCGCAAGGGTGTGCTCGTCAAACCGTTCCAGCGTGCGGTGCTGCGGTCTGCGCTTGCGGAGTTCCAGAAAACGCTCATCGCCGGCCAGCGAGTCCAATGCATTAAGGACGAAGGTGACGTTATCAAAATCAAAGTTGATGTCCTGGTCGGGGATACTCCCCTGTTCGCGCCAGCGGAAGAATATGTCGCTGACCATCTCGACGTCGGCAACCAGCACGACGTTCATGGGAGCCGAAGCTCCCTTGGCTCCGCGCGGCGTACCTTGGATGTGGGCGGCCAAAACATATTGTTGATTGTCGCTGGGCTGATAGAACAAAGAGCGGAAGGGGCTGAGTACCTCGCTACGCCCTTCGGGGTCTTCAAAGGGTTGCGAGATCCGGCCCACGGGAATCGTGCCGGCGGCCTCGCTTCCGGTTTGTACCAGGGGCACAAAGGTGCGGTCCTTGATCTGCAAAGCCATCACTCCCTCGGCGTATTTGATTGCGTCGGCAACCGTTGCGGCCTGGGATAACGCTTCGTTGAGCTTTGCCTCCGCCTGCTGGCGAGCCGGCCCTTCCTTGGCCAATCGGGCGGACTCCTCTTCGGAGCCCTCCTCCCGGGAGGCGCGGATGGGAAAACGGTTCTGTAGATCGCGGCGCAGCTCGCTCACGGCATAAGCGCCGGGGACGACAGCTTGGCCTTTGCGCAACGAATTCAATGGCCTGTCGTCGTTGATCTGATCGGGCTGGATGGTCTTTTCGCCATCGCCGCCGCTGGAGACCCGGCTGTACTCTTCCTGAACCTTCGCTCCGCGGGTGGCCAAATCGGCAAGCTTTTTGTCATCCCCCTGCGCCTCGGCATTGTCGAATTCGCCGGCGAGTTTTCTCAACTCCTGTTCGAGTTGCTTAGCGTACTGACGATTGTGCCACTTGGCAATCAACCGTTTGACCACCTCGGGAGTATTCTCGATGAAGCCGGGGCCTGGAAAAAAGAGGTTCTGCAATTTAGAACTGATCGGATCGCTCTCGCAGAACGGATCCTTGGCCCCGTAACCGTGGTCGATAAAAACCAATTCGGGGGGGAGGTCGCCATACTTAGGGAACGGGTTGTATCGCTGCCAAACGACTTTCTCTGTCCCGCGCGAGGGCTGCCGACCGGCCATGGGATTGAATTCATCGCCGTCGCCGCCGTTGCTGAAATCGATCCCCAGCAATCGCCAAAGAGCACGAATGTCGCCCTTTTCCTGGTTTTCGCGGCCAAAGCCCATCATCGGGTTCTGCTGCGGCACCCGGGGCTGGTAGGTGCCGGGTATTCCTTGCATCATGAGGAAGAAGGGGTCTTCAAAAATCACGGTCGGCTGGCCCGCACGAACGGCGGCGACAAAACTGTCCGTCTCCTTCGGTCCCATGGCGGAAGGCTGGATCGCCAGCAAGACGTCGTAACGCTTCTCCGTTTCACCCGGTTTGCGCGGCGAGCCAAGATCGGCCGGACTGACCTGCACGACCTCGTATTGTTTCTGTAGTTCCTGAATGAGCTGCCACGAGGGCGACATTCCCATCTGGCTGAAGTTGCCGAAGACGTGAGCGTCGGTCTCCAGCACGCCAATCCGCTTCCGCTTCTGTCGCGTGACCGTGCAGAGCGATCGGACCAACTCGTATTCGGCGGGCAGGCCGCGCTCGACAAAGGGCAGAATCACCTTTTCCAATCCGCAGGTAAAGGCCACGCCTAGAAAGATATGGTCTCGCTTGAAGGTGCCGCCGTGATTGTCCATCACTTCCTTGGGAACGATCTTGAAGCGGGTCTTGGCCACTTCGGCCAACGGGTCGGCGCGCGTCATCTCATTGATTTCCAATTCCACCATGTCGCCGCCCATGACCTTTAATTCTCGCAAAACCGTCAATAGGTTGATGCGAGTCTGGACGTACAATTCCGGCACCTCGGCACTGATGAAGGCGTCGATCCGCACCGGCCCTTGCACCTTGAGCTTGTCGAAGGTTTCTCTCAGCGAGGCGAGTTTTTTGGCCTCTTCGGAAAGTGGGACCACCGGCGAGTCAGCCGCTTTGATCTCCGGCTTCTTCTCGTCAGCTTTCTTCTCTTCGGACTTCACTACCGCCTTGGCGTCATCGGCTTTTGCTTCGACCGGCTTACCGTCAGAGCCTTTCGCGTCGCTCGATGTTTTGGCAGCCGCTTGCGGCTTCGCATCGGCAGCTTTCTTCTCGCTATCTTTTTGTTTCTTTACGACCTCTTCCAGTTTGGCAATCTGTGGTTGGAGTTTGCCGGCCTCGACATAGTCGGCATTGAGTTCCTTGACCAGTTTTGTCGTATAGGGCGATAAGGAACTAAGTTGCTCGCTGGTTACATCAAATCGCGGATTGTGGTTCTGAACGAAGAACACCGTGGCCACGGCGATTGCCGCGAGGGCCAGGATGCGGACGAGAAAGTGGCCGCTTTGTACCGTGGAGTCGTCACCGCGTGCCCAATTCCGCCGGCCGATCAGCACCATGCACAAGTAAAGCATGATCGCGGCGATCGACAGGAAGTAGACGATTCCGGAAAGACCGAGAATTCCCCGGCCAAACTCCTGGCACTGGCCGCCCAGACTCCACTGCCGTACTGCCGTGCCCAACCTGTGGCTCATCACCGGAATGATATCGACACGGGCCATGAGTACCAGAGGGGCATTGAACAAGGCACCAAGGATATAGGCCACGGTCAGGTTCCGCGTCATGAACGAGGCCACCATGCCGATCGCCAACATCGCCAGGCCCAGCAGCCAGTAGCCGAAGTGAGTGCAGAGATACATGCCAACATCGGGATTGCCCAACTGGCTGAGCACCACAAAATTGCTCACCAACGAAATCAGCAACGCAACGGTGTAAATCGCCACGGCGGCGAGATACTTTCCCAGCACAATGTCGAAGTCGGTCGCCGGAATCGTGAGCAACAGCTCGTCGGTCCCCTGCCGGGTCTCGTCCGCCCAG
This sequence comes from Planctomycetota bacterium, assembly GCA_025356915.1. Taxonomy (GTDB): domain Bacteria; phylum Planctomycetota; class Planctomycetia; order Pirellulales; family Thermoguttaceae; genus JANXQG01. Next base: position 7,968 of record JANXQG010000489.1, read on the forward strand.
ACGCTCATCGTAATGGCCGGCACAAAGAACAGCATGATGAACGAAAAAAACTTATTCAGTTGGTCCAGGTTCGCCAAGTTGGCGTTAAAGAAGTCGTCTGGCCAAAACGCCGCAATCGCACTTAAAAACACGAACACGCAGATAAACACGTAGCCCGTGGGATTGGCGAAATAGCTGAAAAAGTTCCGCTTGAATACTGCCGTCAACACGCTGGTGTTCATAGGAATTACCGAAAGGAAAGTTGCTTGGTGCGTATTGTATTGTAGGGGAAATCGAATATCCGCGAGCCGCTCGCGGCTTCACGGTTTTTCCGAAACGTCAAACCGTGCTGGTCAACTGCCGGAAATGTTCATCCAACGGCCGGCCGTCCTTGGTCAGATCGGTGATCGTACCGTCATAGATCAACCGGCCTTCGTCGATGAACAGTACGCGGCTAGCCATGGCATGGACTTCCTGTAGGATGTGCGTCGAAAGTAGGATGGTCTTGTTCTTGCCGAGCTTGCGGATGGTTTCTCGTACCTCGTGAATCTGGTTGGGATCGAGGCCGGCCGTCGGTTCGTCCATGATCAGCACGTCAGGTTCGTGCAGCAGCACGTGGGCCATGCCGACCCGCTGCCGATAGCCGCGAGAAAGCTTTCCAATCGGCTTGCCAATCACCGCGCCTAAGGCACACAGTTCGATCACGGAATCAATCCGCTCGCGTTTCCGCTTACCGGTCAGGCCGCGGGCATCGGCGAAGAAACTCAAAAGGTCGCGGGGCGACATATCGGGATAGAGCGGGCCGTTTTCCGGCAGGTAGCCCAGCTTGGTCGCGCCTTCCAGGCGATCGGTCGCCATGTCGTGGCCGGCGACGAATGCATGCCCGGCAGATGGTGCCAGGTAGCCGGTCAATAGCTTCATGGTCGTGCTCTTGCCTGCACCATTAGGCCCCAAGAATGCCACCACCTCGCCCTTGCGTACTTGGAAGCTGACATCCTGGATGGCTGCAAAACTGCCGTAATACTTCGACAGTCCCCGAGCCTCAATCATGGCGGGAGCCGGTGCGTCGGTCATAGCAATACTCCGTGAGCAACTCTCACTTGTGGGAGTTCTCGAATGTGGTTTCGATGCAAAAGGTCCCAGCGTACCATGAACCAAACCTTGCGCCAATGGCCCCTAAGGGTCGGCCATGGTGGGTATCCTCTTGCAAAGAGGCTGCTAACCTGAATTTCCACCTTTTTTAACAACCACCCGCCAGAATATCAAGTAGGTCAGGCTTTCC
>JANXQG010000503.1 GCA_025356915.1 Planctomycetota bacterium
CCAGGCCGGTGATCGTGGCGAGACAGGCGGCCACAACGCTCACGCCACTCAAGGCACCCAGCAGCCCCAAGATCTTCCAGACGCCAAAACCCTGGCCGAGCAACTGGTGGTGGATATGACTCCGGTCGCTGTGAAAGATGCTCCTCCCCATCAGCAGTCGTCTTGCGACCGCCAGATGGGTATCCAGCAGCGGAACGAAGAGCAATAGAGTCAGCGAGGTGACGTGGATCGTCGCCGAAGCGTCAGTCGAGACTTGAAATGCCAGGAAGGAGATCACCAGTCCGATCACCGTACTGCCCGAGTCGCCAAGGAATATGGTGGCCGGCGGTAGATTGTGGACCAGGAAACCGGCCAATCCTCCTGCCATCGCCAAGGCCAAAACGAGGACCGGGAGGTTCCCTTGGACTCCTGCAATGATTGCAATAGCGGTTGAGACCACGATCCCGGTGACCGACGCCAGCCCGTCCATCCCGTCGATCAAATTCAGAGCATTGATCCCCAAGACGAGCCAGCCCACCATGTAAACGGCGCCAAACCATCCAAGTTGGACATGATACCCCAGCAGCGAGAGGCTCTCGGGATAGACCCCACACCCCACGATAATAAGCGAGACACCGATCTGGCACAATAGTTTGAATCGTGCTGGGAGCGGCCGGATGTCGTCCCATATCCCCACGAGCCAGAGTACGCACGCTGCGGGAACGAGAGGCCCGAGTATATTGGCAAACCCCGTTGGATGGAGCGCATGGGCAATAGCCACCGCAACATTTATACCCAAAAATAGTCCCATCCCTCCCCATAATGGTGTTGTCCTGGGATGAAACCTCCTGACCAAATCGGGGTGTGCAACGGCTTTGCAACGCCGTGCCAATTGCTTGATCAACGGTACAAAGGCCCAGGTTATACCCGCCGATAGAACAAGAACTTCTGGAATCAATAAGGGTAATGCGTCCATGCAATTCCCACTCTAAAACAAAGTTGGTCGCTAGGCGGCAAGTCTTACAGTTTTCCTGCCACCAAACGGTTCCGGTTCAATAAAATCAACCACCCGCCAGAATATCAAGTAGGTCAGGCTTTCCAGCCTGACCTACAGCAGTTTTGACATCTTGGCGCTTGGTTCAATAAAATTGGCATAATGCACTCATTTTGAGGTGATCACACAGTTGTTCGATCATTTATCGTCCGCTCTGGCGTGAAGCTTTACGGAAAAAACAGACTTTAACGCATAGGCAAGATGCGTTGACTAAGCAGTCTGTTGCGGCTGGTATCGAGGCCGATCTTTACCCAGGGGAAAATTCGCGGTAGTATACCGCTCGCTGTCGAGATTGACCGATTACGAATTGAACCAATGCCAAAATCCTTGCCACAGGAAGACTGGTCGGCACCACGGGCCGGTACTGAAAGAACCCCCAAGATCCGCAATCAGAATCTCGCGGCTTCTTCAGCAGGGTTGCCCCGGCACCCTGGCATCGAGGTGGCCGGGCAAATCGATTGGTTCCTGTTGTGGGCCGTGGATGCTGGGTTGGCGGCAACGATCCTCTTTGTCCCGCTGGCCATGGGAGGTCGGACGGCGTTAGGGCAACTGCTCTTGGTGGTGCTGTCTGCGGGTGTCGCCGCGTGCTGGTGCTTGCGGCAATCTCTCTCTTCAAACCGGGTCTGGATACGCTCGCAGGCTTCGTGGCTTGTGCTGGGCGTGTTGGGCTTTCTCGGTCTGCAAATCGCGCCGTTGCCTGCTTCGTGGCTGGAGTGGCTCTCACCCCACGTCTACGAGATTTTACCTCTTTGGGCTCCTCGGTCAGATGGAGTAGTCACGATCGGTCTCTGGAATACTTTGTCGCTCACGCCTGTGGAAACGCGCGATGGATTCGTCGTGGTCATGGCCTTCGGGTTACTGCTTCTCACCGTCGTACAGCGGGTGCGCGAGCCGGGCGACGTGGAACGCTTCCTAAAATGGATCTCGCTGGCCACCTTGATCATGGCGGTTTTTGCCCTCGTGCAGTATTTCTTCACAAACGGAAAGTTCTTCTGGTTCTACGAACATCCTTATGCCACGACCAGCGACACCGTGAAGGGGAGCTTCAGCAATCGCAATCATTTTGCCGATTTCATGGCGTTGGGCATTGGCCCTTCGGTGTGGTGGATCTACACCACGTGGCGGCGCACACCGGCCGGCGGTATCGCGGCGTCCTTTGGCAAGACACAAGCCCGATCCGGCACTCAGATCGGGTTGCTTGCCGTCGGCTTGGCGATCATTATTTTTGCGGGAGTCCTCTCGCTTTCCCGGGGTGGAACCGCAGCGATGTTGGTGGCGGTTTTGGTCTGCTTGCTGATCGTCCACCGCGTCCAGCGTATCAACCGTAAAATGTTACTGGCCTTGGTCGGGGCGGCCTCGCTCGCTTTGGCGTGCCTGCTGATCTACGGCTACCAATCCGTGGTGACTCGACTGGAAGATTTCTCGTCGGTCGATCAGTTGGACCGCGGCGGCGGACGGCGCAAAATATGGGAGGCCGACCTTACGGCCATGGCCGACTTCCTGGCTGCGGGCGCGGGACTGGGAAGCCATGTCGATGTCTATCCGAGATACCTGCCCGAAGTCGAGGGGATGCAGTCTCTGGAGTATACCCATGCCGAGAACGGTTACGTGCAAATCGGCCTTGAGGCAGGGATCCCGGGTCTGCTTTTTTTGGGAATCGCGATCGGGCTGTGCGTCGGGTGGTGCGTGCCCGCTTTTCGCACGTGCGACTCGGAGCAAATCTCGCTTTGCTTTGCCGGTATCGCGCCCGGCCTGATTGCCAGTGCCGTTCACTCGGCGGCCGATTTTGTCTGGTATGTCCCCGGTTGCATGGTGACGCCGGTCATTCTGGCTGCCTGCGCCTGTCGCTTGCGGCAAATGGCCGATCCGCGCCGGGATGAAGTGGCAAAACGGTGCTATTTGCCGCGCATTGGCTGGATTGCTGCCGCCGTATCTCTTCTCGGCATCGGCGCGATGTCGGCGCAGAATCGAGTCATGGCCCTTCAGGCCGAGCCTTCCTGGCATCGATACCTACAGATCGCCAGATCCTCGGCCCCCTTGAATCAACTCACGGACTGGCAGACCCTGCAATCCATGAAAGAGGAGCTGTCCACGGTCGTCCAAGATCAACCCGACCACGCCCAAGCGCATGTCCAATTGGCGGCCATCTACTTAAAGATGTTCGACTGCGCGCCGGAGTCCAGCACCATCGGCATGGACGTGCGCCAGGTGCGCGACGCGGTGTTGGCGTCTCAATTCAAGTCGGTCGCGGCAATGAACCAGTGGTTGTCGCAGGCATTGGGAGCAAGGCGATGCTATCTCGATGTAGCGGCTTGGCACGCGCGGCGGGCTTTGGTATCGCATCCCTTGCAAGGTGAAGCGTACCTCTATCTGGCGGAGCTTTCGTTCCTCGACGGGCCGTGCGCTCCAGAGAAAGCTGCCTGCATTAACCAAGCTTTGATCGTGCGGCCCTTTGACGGGGCGATACTCTTCGTCGCGGGTCAGGAATCCGTCTTGGCAGGCGATCTCGCCAGGGCTGGACAGCTTTGGCGTGCCTCGTTTCAGGCAGGAAACTCGCATCAGGAGCGTTTGCTCAATGCCCTGGCGGGGCAAATTCCCGCAACCACCCTGATCGAGTTGTTGCAGCCGGGGCTGGCCGGCTTATCGAAAATCGTCTCCTATTACCAGCAACATCCTTCCGGAGACAACCTGTCGCGGGTGCTCGAACCGTATGCAAAGGCGTGCGAGCGCGAGGCCCATGCCAAAACAGCACAACAATCCATCAATGCCTGGATCGATGCCGCCAAAGCTTACCGCGACCTCAGTCGCTACGCCGAGGCCATCCGGTGCCTCCGTGAGGCGATTCGCCGCGACTCACTCTGTTTCGACACCCGATTGCTCTTGGGGTCATGCTTACTGGAGTCGAAGGATTATGGGGAAGCCGTCACCAACCTGCAATGGTGTGTGCAGCAAAAACCGCGAGACCGAACAGCCCAGCGGGATCTGGAACGGGCCATGGACGGCCAACTCCGCTGCAAAGCTCCATCCGCCGCCAGCGGCACCGCCCTTTCGACAGTTCCGGAGAATCAGTAATAAGGAACGGCGCATCAATAAGTGTCGGACTTTGCCGTAGGACGGATTGGCAATCCGTCCTGCAATTCGACGGATTGCCAATCCGTCCTACGACAGTAATTGATGCGTCGGTCCTAAGTGTCGCGTTTCATGCACACGTCGAGTGTGAGCAAAATCACCACAATTTCCGGCGTCAGCCCGCAATCTTTCGCAGGAACCGTTGCAGCAAACCGGGTTGCGTCTCGACTACCGGCGGTACGGGTTGGCCGGCAGCAATGCAGGCTGGATTTCCGCAACAGAGTGCGAAGGCCGTTGAGTGTCCAGTCAGTTCCGCGACTCGGTCAAAGGCTGCCCGAAGCCCCGGCGGACGTGATTTTGTGCCGTGCGCATCGCTGCTGACCAGCGAGACGAGCCGTTGTTTGATCAATTGTTCGGCAAACGTCCGAATTCGCCCACCGAAGACTCCCAAAAGACTTGCCGCTGTCACCTGAAGCAAGCAGCCCGCTTCCACGAGCGGTCGCAACACCCCCGGCGAAGCCAGAATTCCCAGATTCCGTTCCGGGTGGGCCAGGATCCCAACGATTCCAGCCGCGCGCAGTTCGGCCAGAGAACGATCCAATGGAAAGTAGACCTCTTGCGGCAATTCGAGGAGCAGATGCCGTCGCCGGTCCCCCATGGTGAGTAAGTCACCGCTGCGGATTCTACCCACCAAGTTGGGTTCAATACGAATCTCGGCACCTGGCAGAACCTGAAGTGGAATCTTCCGCTCGT
>JANXQG010000550.1 GCA_025356915.1 Planctomycetota bacterium
TCGTACCAATCAGGCTCGCGAGCACGGCACCGATAGCCAGAATCAATGTGTTCGTAAGCGAGTGGGCTCGCAAATCACCTTCAATGCGGATGCCGCCCGTGATCGTGTAGAGGCTGAATAGCAAAATGATGAAGGGCAGGAACTCGCCGATAATCGCATTCACCAGGACGGTGCCCAGTGCATGCCAGGCCAATCCAGACGAAGTTGCGGGAATAGCCCGATCCACGGGCCAATGGATCGTCATGCGGTAGTGATGGCAGAAGAGATAATAGGCCAGTGTCAAGAAGGCGAGCCCCCCTGCCACAAACAGCTTATGGAGATTGCTTTCCCACCAATGTGCAGTGAAACCCAAAAGCGGCATCAAGGCGATTGCGGCCAGGAGCGCGACAAACGGCAGAACCATCCAAGAGGGCGGCGGCGAAGCATAAGACAGCGAGTTGCCCACCATCTCTGCGGGCATGTCTGTGGCTGCTACAACCATCTCGGTCGCGCGCTGCGGCAAGCCTATCATAGCAGAAATCCCGTAGCCAATTGAGATCAGTACGATCGCCACCACAATGCGATCGTGGAGATTCTTTGGTCCAGTAGAAATCATTTTGTCTCGTCATATTCCAGGCGAATTGTATTAAGAACCGGCGAATGAATAAGTGTCGCAAAAAAAGTGGCAGGCAGACTCCGTGATTCGCGAAAGCAAAGATGCTTATTAATGTAGCTCGCCGCGCCTGGAAAGCTAGCGAGTGCTGGCATCCGCTCTGGAGAATAACGAATTTGTCGTGCGAACAGGAGGCGAGATATTTGTTTTTATTGACTGTTTCGTAGATTTCCCCAATCCCATTGGCACGGCATTTGCCCCGCCAAGCATGTGACCACTTCGCAAATTACGCAGTTCTTTATTTTTCACCTACAGGAGAGAAGAGATGAATGTGAGGTTACTAGGTTGGTGTTCCGTTTTGTGGCTCGGGTTTACGCTTGCAATACCTTTGGTTTCGCAAGCGGCCGATGATAAGGCCCCGCCGGCTGCAACAGACAAAAAAGATGCTCCGGCTGCGGCCCCGGCCCCAGATACCAAGTTGCCCGGCTATTTTAGCGGCACGAGCGACGATCCTAAGAAACCCACTTGGCCCGACCCCACCGGAGGTGCAGCCGGTACATGGGCCACTCCCTCCGGTGCGTTGGATAAGGATGGGAAACCAGCCGGTGACGTGCCAAGTGACCTCAAGACAGGCGATCTCTACGATCGTATCACCCACAACCTGTTCTCGATCAACATGGTTTGGTGTCTGATCGCCGGCTTCCTCGTGATGTTCATGCAGGCCGGTTTTGCCATGGTGGAAACCGGTCTTTGCCGCGCTAAGAACGCCGCTCATACGATGTCGATGAATTTCCTCGTCTATCCATTAGGTTGCATTGCTTTCTGGGCCTACGGCTTTGCCCTGGGGTGGGGGAACTGGAACAATGGGCCGGTTGCGCCGGGTTGGTACTCCGCTTTGGGACCTGGTACCGCCGTATTGAGCAGCGGCGCTGGACTTGGTCCGGCGTACGAAAAGGACGCCAAAAGCAACGACGACCTAAGCAAACCGACCGGAGCATACAAGTATGGCCTCATCGGCACCAAGGGCTTCTTCCTTAATGGCATCGACGATGTCAGCGTCATGGCCCTGTTCTTCTTTATGATGGTGTTCATGGACACGACGGCCACGATTCCTACGGGAGCAATGGCAGAAAGGTGGGCCACCAAGAACTTCATCATCTACGGCTTATGGGTGGCATTACCATATTGTATCTATGCCAACTGGGTATGGGGAGGAGGATGGTTAGCCCAGGCAGGATTGAACTGGAAACTCGGACACGGAGCCGTCGACTTTGCCGGATCGGGTGTCGTCCATGCCATGGGCGGTATCATCGGTCTAGTCGGCGCTTGTGTGCTAGGAGCTCGCATTGGCAAATATAGGGATGGCAGGACGATTCCAATTCCCGCTCACCACATCCCCATGGTGATCGCCGGCACGTTCATCCTGGCCTTCGGCTGGTTCGGTTTCAACCCGGGCTCGACGTTGGCCGGTACAGATCTTCGCATTTCTGTCGTTGTGGTGAACACGATGCTGGCCGGTACGGCTGGTGCCTTGGCAGCGTTGGTCACTCTCTATGCGAAGGGTCTCAAGCCTGATCCCAGCATGTTGTGCAACGGCATGTTGGCCGGCCTAGTGGCAATTACAGCTCCCTGTGCATTCGTCGATAGCTGGGCAGCCGTCGTGATTGGTGGCGTGGCTGGCTTGCTGGTCGTCTTCAGTGTGTTCTTCTGGGACAAGCTCAAGATCGACGACCCCGTGGGCGCCATCTCGGTTCACGGTGTCAATGGCCTGTGGGGTGTGCTCTCCGTGGGGATCTTCGCCAACGGCAAGTACGGCGCGGGCTGGAACGGCGTAGTTCGCGACGACTGGGTCAAGGCAACTGGTTCTGACGGTGTTCGCGGCATACTTTTCGGTGACGCATCACAGCTTTATGCCCAAGCCTTGGACTGCGTTGTCGTGATCGTCTTTGGTGTTGCCATGGCTTATGCGTGGTTCAAGATCAGCAATCTTATTACCCCGATCCGCGTGCCAAAGGAAGTCGAGATCGAAGGTCTTGACCTGCCTGAAATGGGCGCCATGGGTTATCCTGAGTTTATTGTCACTTCTCGTAACTAACGCCCTTTAGAATGGAGATATATTCCCATGAAGAAAATCGAAGCGATTATCCGACACTTTAAGCTCGATGACGTCAAGAAGGCGTTGAACGAGACTGGCGTCAAAGGAATGACCGTAACCGAAGTCCGCGGCTTCGGCCGCCAGAAAGGCCACGCAGAAATGTACCGCGGGGCTGAATATGTCGTCGATTTCATCCCCAAGATCAAGATCGAAGTGGTCGTTTCCAGCGATCAACTCAAGGAGGTCTTGGCAACGATTTGCACTACGGCCAAGACGGGTCAGGTGGGCGATGGAAAAATCTTCGTCACGGACTTGAGCGATGTGATTCGCATCCGTACCGGTGAAAGTGGCGAACCAGCCATCTAGTTTCTGTTTTGGAAAAGCAGGGGGGGACGAGTCAAACGAGCCCCGCCATGAGGATTCGCTAGAAAAAGGGTGGGGCGAGCTCCGCTCGTCCCACCCTTCTAGCTGACATTACATCATTCTCTTCGACGGCTATGCCTGGTATATTCAAAAGCTCCTAATGGAGTGTTGCCCATTCACCCATGCGCGTCTCACGGGACATCGAACTTGAAGGTCTCGATGGCCCTGAACTCGGTGCGCTTGCCTATCCTGACTTCGCCCTCACCCGGCACACATGAGCCAAGATTTGAAATTGAAATCTGAGATTTGAGACTTGAAATCTGAGATCTGACTGAGATTCGGATCCATCCGACAGCTTCTCAACCGAGAACTCCCCCCATGAAAAAATCGAAGCCATCATCCGTCACTTCAAACTCGAATACGTCAAGGACGCGCTGAATCGCCGTGGAATCAAAGGCATGACCGTCTCCGAAGTTTCCGGCTTTGGGCGACAAAAGGGCCATGCTGAGATGTACCGCGGGGCCGAATAGGTCGTCGACTTCATCCCCAAGATCAAGCTCGAAGTGATCGTCGCCACGGAAGACGCGGCGAGCGTGATCGAAACGATTTGTGTGGTCGCTCGCACCGGCCAGGTGGGCGACGGCAAGATATTCGTCTCGGACCTGAGCGACGTGGTCCGCATCCGCACGGGCGAAAGCGGCGAGCAGGCTATTTAGGCCGTATCCGTCCCGGAGTAGCTATTCGTCCAAGTGTGCAAGCACCTGATCTTTATACGGACTAATGGGAAAATCGGCGTAGTTGGCCAACTGCTTTCGATTCACCTTGAGCGTTCCAATTTCCGCATTCTCGGTAGCCTCACCGATCTTCCTGTCGAAGTCGGCTAATATCTCGGCGGAATGCTGACGGCCTTTGGTATAAAGCGCGATAGCTTGTGCTCCCCGGGCGGTAACGGCAGCGTCCAGGGCGGCAACCGCAGCGGTCAGTTGCCGCGACGGGTCGCCGTTCCCCACTGCGTACTCGCGCAACTGCCCTGCCCACTCGAATGGGTCGGGCGTCAACTGGGGTAGGGGCAGTTCCGGACTCGCCGGCTTGGGAATCTTGTTGATCGTGTTGACCAACTCACGAACGGCCGCTGGGTAGGCCCGCTTCTCCATCCGCAACCATGCCAGGGCCGCGTAGGGCAAGAGCCGGTCGGGCAGTCTACTCTTTACGGCTTCAAAGTGCTGCGTAGCCTTTTCGCGATCTTTCTTCTTCAGCAAGACTAATCCGAAAAGCAGTCGCGGTTCGGCCTCGTCGCCGGCCGCTTGCAGAGCTGCGTCGTACTCCTGTTGGGCATCGTCCAGGTTTACCTTCAGTTGATCCGCATAGCCTGCCAGTTTGCGAATTGACGTCTTGGCAGCCTCGCTCAGCCGCGGCGGCCGGTCGTCCGGCAAGAATAGCTCTGGCGTCTGGGTGCCCTGGGCACCCGCGGCGAGCATGTCCTTTTTCAGATAGGCGAACAGTTCCGTCGGCTCGACCAGCAAGTCGCGATTGGCATCGGCTGCACCGCCGTACCCTTCCGCCAAGCACCAAGCAAACAGTCCGTGCTCTTTAGCCGGAAAATCCAGCCCGCGCTGTCCTTTCTGGCAGCTTGCCACGGCGGTAACCTTTCGCAACAAGGCACGATTAGGCTGCCGCTTCAAGGCGCGGATCATATCAGCGGACGAAGGCTCGGCCGCCTGCTCCACCCCGGAACCCAGATGACTGCCATCCAACAGCAAGAGTTTATCCTTGGCCGGGCAATCCTCGACGAGATCGACAAGCCATTGCAGCGGTCGGCCGTTGACCGCCGGCTTATTGGTGCCAAAGTCCTTGGGAGCAAGGAATACCTGTCCGCTGGTATCTTTACAAGCGTGGCCAACGTAGTAAACGATCAGCTGGCCGTCGGTGCCGACCCGTTTGAGAAAATCTGGGACTTCCCGTTCCAGGGTCACGGCACTCGGGTCGTTGAATACCCGCAATTGTTCGGCCGGAACGCGGTATCGTTTGGTCAAGACATCCGCTATCAGTGCGGCATCGGCCAGCGGATACTTCAGCGGACTAAGCCGCGTATCGTCGTAATTCTGCACGGCCACGATGAGTGCCCAGCGCGTGGCGTCGGTCGATCGTTCCGCGGCAATTGCCGTTGCGGAAATGGCCGATTGGCTCTTGACATCGACGGCTCCATGCTCGATCTTCACGCGGTCGCCGCTGCGCAGTATGTCGAGCGAAACCGGCTCCTCACCCAAAGTAATTTTGCACTGCGGTCCGACGAGATAGGTCAACTTCTGCCCGCTATCCTCAGCCACACTGAGGGATTGCGGCGGTTCGTAGCGGATCTGCTGCACGACCCCGCCACCGGCGAGCGTTCGCTGGGCGACGACCTCGGCAATGTAATTGTCATGTTTGACCGTCACCCGATCACCGCGCTTCAGGCTGGACGGTTTCGCCTCCGGTTGGCCGTTGACGGTGATCACGTATTGCGATCCGAAGGGCAGCTTGGCCACTTGCCGATTTTCTTGGATCACGCTCAGCAAGCGTCCGTCAAAATCCTCGGCCAGGACGCCTTGAAGTTCGACCTGCCGCAGCGACTCCAGACGGTTGGCCACGTTGCCGGACGTTTCTTGGTAGTCATACTGGACCTTCAAGCGATCGCCCGGATTGAGAGTGGCGAACGTGACGGGTTTCTCATGAAACGTCGCCTGGCCGTTCAAAACAATCTTTTTTAGGTCGGCCGGAACGAAGATATTCAGATCCTGGTGATTCGCCTCGTCGCCCACTTCCATGACAATCGTTCTCGCCGCATCGTCGCGAGATCGCAGTTTCCCCGTGGCAAACCTTCCGGGCCGCGCGGCATGGATCTCCTGAACAACTTTATGCGATACGGGATCGACGCTCTTGGTGATTTCCACCAGGTCGTTCCGTTCTAACTCCTCCAACAAATGCTTCTCTCCATTAACATAGATGATATCTTGATCTTTGATCGAGAGTCGCTTGACCGCGCCTCCTTCGGACGGTGCCACGCCGAGTTCCCGGGACATCGCAAAGACGTCGGAGACGGTTCCCTTGAAGGTTTCCGGGGCACGCACCTGCTGCACTTTTTTAGGATGATTGAGTGCGAAGAACAGAATCAGCGAGACTAGCACAACGGCGACCCCACCGGCTAGGATCGAGAAGATCCGCACCCGCTTCTTTCTCCGCGCCGTAGCGGCGGCTTCCGCTTCGGCCTCCGGGTCGGCCTCGTCAGGCAGGCTGTTGACCACGCCGGAGGGCGATTGCAGGTCGCGGAGGGCTTCGCGGGCCGAGTGGTAGCGTTGCGACTGGTCTTTGGCGATCAGCCGCTGGATGACGTGAGCCAGGTCCTCGGGCACACCTTCCAGGACACGTTGAATATCGGGCAGCTTAACATCGGCCGTGGAGTGCCACATCATCCAGGCCAACTGCTTGTTGCGGCCAAAGGTGGCCAGTGTCGGCAGCAGCGACTCAAAATGTGAACCGACAATCAACTCATAAGCCGTGAACCCCAGCGAGTAGAGATCGCTCGCCGGACCGACCGCGCCGAACTGGGCCGAGAGCAACTCAGGGGCCATGTACTTCGTCGTGCCCTTCAAAAGGCTCCCTTCTTCGTTACTGGCCCGCCGGGCGAGACCGAAGTCGCCAAGCTTGACGCGGTTCGGCGGGGCGACGAGGATGTTGCTCGGCTTGATGTCGCCATGGATCACGCCGTTGGAATGGAGGAAATGCAGGCCGGTGAGGCAGTTGGTCAGCACCAGGCGGAGCTGGTCCAGATCCATCGGATCACCTTCCGCAGCCGGCTTGAGGCTGCCTCGCATCAGTTCCAGGATGATCCAGCCGCGAGGGCGAACGATGTCATAAATGGTGATGATGTTGGCATGCTGTAGGGAGGCTAGCAGTTGTGCTTCCTGCCAATAGCGGGCCAACTGCCGCGGGTCGGCCAGAAATTGGGCGTGAATCTGCTTGACGGCCACCTCGCGGCCCAAGTCGCGATCGCGGGCGCGGCTAACCGTGGCGAACTCGCCGGAGGCGATCGTGTCGAGAATTTCGTAACGTAAGTCCGATTCCATTTCGGGGCCTTTTGGAGCCGTAAATAAATTGCACAGTTTTTGCCAAGTGTGTCATTCCTGGACCCCATCCGGCTTGCCGGATGGTGAATCAGGTTGACCGGCTAAAATCCCAATCGCGTCATTCCTGGACCCCATCCGGCTTGCCGGATGGGGAATCAGGTTGGCCGGCTAAAATCCCAATCGCGTCATTCCTAGACCCCATCCGGCTTGCCGGATGGTGAATCAGGTTGGCCGGCTAGGGCCGCGCTATGGCGGATTGCACCCATATCATATTCACTAAAGGTTCCCGAGTAAAACCCTTCCTGCCAAATGGGAACCTGTTTCATTGCAAAGGCCAAGTTGTTCTGAAATCCAATCGCGATGTCCAATGGCGAACTATCAATATTTCCGCGAAGTGCCAGATGCAGATGGTCCGGCATCACGGAGATCGATGCGATCTTGTGTGATTTCCTGTCGGCGATCCTCAATGTGCGGTCGTAGAGCATACGAAGTTGCGCGGGATCGTGATATCGACCGCGGCCAGCCACGAGTAGGACGACATGCAGGTTGTACCAATACCGACCACGCGCAGACTCGCTCGGCACGGCAAGATCGACACCTGGAAAGGTACGAGTGAACTGCGCCAGCATTGCGCGAAAACGAGGATCATCAAAAGATTCTTTCTCCACCTGTGACGCAATGTATGCCGTGACGTCTTGCGAAGTGTTCTCGCCAATAGAACGCACGGAGACCTTTCGGGAAAAGCCGGTAAAGCCGCAGCCCGCGTTGCGAAGAAAGTATTGGAGACGTCCTTTAACGCGCGTTGCAAGGAACACCGGCGAGACTTCGGGCTTTGCGCTAAGTGTGATTTGGAAATAGTCGTTGGCCCAAGAGTGTTCAAGACGCCTCAAGCCATCTTGCTCCCAAAGCGGATCAATCGTGTCGAGAATGGACGCATCCGGCATGTTCTTCCATGCCGACTTCAACCAACCCGTCCAGGAGTATCGAAGTTGGAAAGCCGGGCGCAGGTTATCGCTGCGGTAAAGCGGTTCGAGGGGCATATTTAGCCGTTCAACCTGATTCACCATCCAGCAAGCTGGATGGGGTCTTCGTTTTGCGGGGACTGGTGCTTTTAGCCGTTCAACCTGATTCACCATCCAGCAAGCTGGATGGGGTCTCTAATCTCCAATGATCGTAAGGATCAACTGTTCTAGTTCCCGGTCGTGGTCGCGGCTGCCGGTGATGCCTTTCTCCAGGCGATTGCGCGATGCCGGCGTTGCCGATCCGCCCCATGTCTCCGTGTGCAACAGATCGAGAACCTGCTTGTAGTATTGCCGTTCGGCCTTGAAGTCGCCATGCACACGGGCCTGGCGGGCCTCACGCAGCAACCGTTGGTAGGGAAGCAACTCACTCCGCTCGGGATGGCCAAAGAACTGTTCTTCGATCTTGGCCAAGGCATCCTTCTTCGCCTCGGTGGTGAAGTTCAAACTACCATCGTCATAAGTAATTATCACGATGACAACCGTGAGCACCACCGACAGTATCCACGCCCCGATCATGACCAGCGGGGGAATCGATCGTGATTTGCCCTGGCCTTTGTCCTTCTTATCACCTTCCTGGAGCTGGAGGTGGGGAAGTTGGCCGTCGGCGGCCAGTTTCAAGGTCGATTGGGCCGCCTCGGCCGAGACGAGCCGCGCGACCTTGCGAGCTTGCGGCGGTGCAACCGTCGGTGAACTGGGCACCCCATCAACCGGAGGCAGCGGGACGGGAAGCGGAGCCGCTGGAGCCTGTGGCGTTACCGAGGGAAAATATTGCCGTGGCGGAACCTGTGGCGGTGTGGTAGTGCTCACCGTGGTAACGAATTTCGGCAACGAACCTGCCGGGCTGGAAATGAGCGAAGTCGGCGATGGTATCGGCCGGACCGCTGGTGCAGCGACGGGGGGGGTGGCGACGGGCACCTGCGTCAGCGTGTTTGCCGACGGCGACCCGGCCGAATCGCTGACCGCCGGATCGAGTGGAGCATCTTTCGCTACCCAAAAGCGACCCTGACAGCGCGGACAGCCCGCGTAACTGCCGGCCAACTTATTGGGCACCGACAGCGGCTGCTTGCAACGGGGACATTGGGTGCGGAGGGCCATTTTTATACTTTACACGGCTTAAAGTGGTCCAAATCACAGCAATCAGAAAAGGTTCTTATCATTTTTTCGTACACCTAGATTATAACGCCAGACCAAACTTCATGAAATTCAACAGGAACGGACCGAGAATAATCAACACCGTGGAGGCCATCACCAGCACGGCCGGCAAAAGCATGTTCACACCCGCCTCTCCGGCAATCGTCTCGGCACGCTGCGAACGCTTCACCCGCAGCACATCGGACTGGCTGCGAAAGATACGGGCCAGGGGAGTACCGAGATGTTCGCCCTGGATGATCGTGCCGATAATACTGGTGATTTCGTCATCGGCTAGGCGGTCTCGCATGGACTGGAATGCCTCCATGCGGGTTTTGCCGAGATTCATGTCGGCCAGAACGCGGCCAAACTCCTCCGCCACGGGATGGCCGCGGAACTCATCAACGGCTTGGTTCAGTGCGTTCAGGAACGTCGCCCCGGCTTCCATCAACAGCGTCAGGAGGTCAAGCAGGTAAGGCATTCGCCGCTTGATCTGTCGCAAGCGGTTCGCGGCGCGGGCGGCCAAACGGTAACGTAGGAACCATGCCGTGAGAGCGACGGCCACCGGCGTCAGCAACATCACCTGCGGCCCGAAGACCCAAACCAACGCGTAAATCCAGAGCGGCGTGGAGCAAAGAGCCAAGACTTGGAGCCGGGCCAGGTATTCTTCCGGCAGCCAGAACCGCGGCAGCCCCGAAGTCTGCACTTGGCGATGGATCTCGGTCAGTCCCTCGCGGAATACCGCACGATTCACACGGGCCAAGACGGTAAATACCGGTT
>JANXQG010000553.1 GCA_025356915.1 Planctomycetota bacterium
CGAGGGCTTCCTGCGCACTTTCAGGCGTCGGGTTCACTGGCGTTGCCGGCGGTTGCTCTCGGGCATCAAGGAGGCTCGCGATGAAGAGCGGCGACGCTACGGCGAGACGGTATTCCTTCTGGAACCCAACATTAAACGCTCTCAGGGCACGCTACGCGATCTCCAGTTGCTGCGTTGGATCGGCTTTACCCGCTACGGCGTGGCCGACTTTGCTGAGCTACGCGATTGTGGCGCGTTGAGCCAGGAGGATTACGATGCCCTTCAGCCAGCCTACGCGTTTCTCCTCTGGCTTCGCAATGATCTGCACTTTCACTCGAGCCAAGCCAGCGACGTGCTTACCCGTTCGGAGCAGCTTCGCCTAGCCGAACATGGCGGCTTCGAGGCAGCCGATGGCATGTTGCCTGTCGAGCATTTCATGCGAGATTACTTCCGCCATACGAACCGCGTCAGCCACGTGGCCACGAATTTCCTGGCGAAAGCCACGACGAACCCGTGGTTCGACAAGACGTTGACAATCCTCTTTGGCCATCATATCGAGTCGGATTACCTGGTCGGCCCCGTTGGCATGATGATCACGCGGCGCGGCATGACGCGGCTCCACGGCAATCTTACGGCGATCATGCAAATGGTCGATCTGTCCAATCTGCACGATGTACCCATTGCGGCCTTCACTTGGGAGGAGATCCGCCGCGAGGCGACTCGCTTACCACCGCATTTGCCACCCGAGGCCAGCCGGCATTTCCTCTCCCTGCTGGCCCACCCCGGCCGCTTGGGCACGTTGCTTCGCGACCTGCACGACGTGGCAATCCTGGAACGCTTTCTCCCTGATTTCGCCCGTGCCCGCGGGTTATTGCAGTTCAATCAGTATCACAAATATACGGTCGATGAGCATTGCATCCGCGCGGTCGAGTTTACGGAAAAACTTCTCGACGACCCTGGGCCGGTCGGGCGAGTTTATCGCGGCCTAAAGGACAAACATCTGCTGCACCTGGCCTTGCTCATCCACGACCTGGGCAAGGGACTGCCGGAAGATCACAGCGAGGTCGGGCTGGAAATCGCCGAACAGACTGGCTGGCGGCTCGGCCTTCAGCCACACGAGACGGAGATCATCAAGTTTCTCGTACACAAGCATCTGCGGATGAACCACCTTGCGCTGTGCCGCGATACGAGCGACGAAGAGCTGGTCGTCCGATTTGCCGTGCAGGTCGGCTCGCCCGAGTTACTGCAATTGCTCTACGTACTCACCGCCGCCGACTTAGGCGCGGTAGGTCCCGACGTCTGGGACGGCTGGAAGTCGCAGGTCTTGACTGACCTTTACCATCGTGCCATGCAGCAACTGGCCGGCGACAGCCCCGCCACGACAACCGATCACCTTTTCGAGAGCAAGCGGGATGAGATTCGCTCATCCTTCAGCGGCGAATCAGACGCAGCCTGGTATACCCGACATATTGATTCCCTGACCTCCGGTTACCTTAGCGCCACGCCAGCCGAGGAGGCAGCCGCGGACCTGCGATTGCTGCACGACCTGGAACCCGGCGGTGTGCGGGCGACGGCCCACTACGATCCTAACGCGGCCACGTTGCGGATTACCGTAGGGACGTCCGAGGCGGTTGCTCCCGGCATCTTTCACAAACTGACCGGGGCTTTGACCAGCCAGGGCCTGGAAATTCGCTCGGCCCAGATTCATACCCTGGCCGACGGGCTAGTCTTGGACCGATTCTGGGTATACGATCCCGATTACTCCGGCGAGTCTCCACCCGATCGGGTTGATACGATCAATCAGGCGGTCGAGCAATCACTTTGCCAGGAAAGTGGTCATGCTCCCTCTTTCCGCAGCACCTGGAAATCTGGCGAGCAACGCAAGATGCTCGGTCCAAAGCCGCAAATTCGCGTCAACACCGACAACAGCACTTCGGACCGTTACACCATCATCGACGTCTTCGCCTACGATCGCACCGGCCTACTCTACGCCGTAACGCGAACATTCTTCGAGCTAGGCTGTTCCGTCTGGCGGGCGAAGATCAGCACCTATCTCGATCAAGTCCTCGACGTCTTCTACGTGACCGACCAGAAGAACAACAAGATCGAGGACCAGGGCCAACTCGACACCATCCGGCAGCGGCTACTGGAAGTGATTGGGGAGGAAGCAGGACAGTAGGGTGGGACACAAGCTCGCTTGCAAACCGCCCTCAGAAGCTATACTAACGGGAATGACTTGGCCTTGTATGTTCTGGGCGTTGTAAAAGAATAAGTTGACCAATTATCGTAGGACGGATTGACAATCCGTCCTACGAGCAACCGCGCAAGTTATTGTTTTACAGTGCCCTGGTGATGGAGTCAACCGTCTCCGCCCGGTGATCGCAAACGTGGATGCACGAAGGGAGAGGATATGCGATTTATCCTGGAATGGCTTCTCGACCAACGAAGCACGGTCGCAGGGATTGCTGCATGTATTCTGCTGGTAATCACCGCGGTTCTACGTTACGGTTTCGATCTGTGGTGGCCATTTGGCATCGTCATGGCCACTGTTTGTGCTATTGTGGCTATCGTAGGTGTTGGCCGTGAGTAAACTGCGCGGTCATGCATGTCGCGAACCCTCCGCTCCGCTGCCATGGGCTATAATTGAACCGGTAAAGCAGCATGGGTAGAATGGTGCAATGTATTTCTCCATGAACTGCCTGAAGGCGAAACTACGAGCATGTCCAACACCGAACTGATCCGCAAGCTTCGCGCGGCATTGAAGCCCGAGAATGTTCTCTCGGTGCCTTCGGAGTTGGTCGTTTACGATTGTGACGCCTTTACCGTCGAGCGTCATATACCCTTGGCCGTGGTCTTTCCTCGATCTGCGGTACAGGTGGCCGAAGTCGTGCGAGCATGCTCAGACCACGGTTGCCCCGTGGTTGCCCGTGGGGCCGGGACCGGACTGGCCGGCGGTTGCACGCCACCCCCCAATGGTGTAGTGATTGTGCTCACGCGGATGAACAAGATCCTGGATATCCGGCTTCGCGATGCCATGGCACTGGTTGAACCGGGTGTGCTCAACCTGCAACTCACCAATGCGCTCTCCGGGACCGGCTACCACTTCGCTCCCGACCCATCGAGCCAAGGCACGGCGACCATCGGCGGCAATGTGGCCACCAACGCCGGCGGTCCGCACACGCTGAAATATGGTGTGACCGTCAACCATGTGGCCGGGTTGGAAGTCGTGCTGGGCGATGGCTCGATCCTACAGTTTGGACCCGTGGAAGATCCGGCTGCACTGGACCTTGCCCGGGTTGTCTGCGGCAGCGAGGGTACGCTGGCTATCGTGACCAAGATTTGGGCTAAGCTGACGAAGAACCCACAGGCCTGCCGCACGATTCGCGCGACGTTTGCTTCAATCGACGACGCCTCGCAGGCCGTCAGCCAAATTATCGCCGCCGGCATTGTTCCGGCCGCGCTCGAGCTTATGGATCGTGGAATTCTCGACGCCGTTGAGGCGGCCTTTGCCCTCGGTGTGCCGCCGGAAGCAGCCGCAGTACTTATCATCGAACTCGACGGACCCGAGGCCGGCCTCGATTCACTTCTCGAGCAGGTCATTGCCCTATGCCGCAACTGGAACCCGGGCGAGGTTCTTCAAGCCAAGACGCCTGCTGAGCGGGAGTTGCTCTGGAAATGCCGCAAGATGGCCGTCGGCGCGGTGGGGCGTCTCAGCCCGGGCTATATGATTCAAGATGGCGTTGTGCCGCGAACCCGCCTGCCGCATATTTTCCGCCGCATCCTGGAAATCGCGGCAAAGCATCGCGTTCGCATCGTCAACGTGGCCCATGCCGGCGACGGTAACGTCCATCCCATCTTGCTGTTGGATGAGCGCGATCGCGACCTTACCGCCCGTGCCAAGGCGGCCAGTCGCGAAGTACTCGAAGAGTGCATCACATGCGGCGGCAGCATCACGGCCGAACACGGTGTTGGGATCGAAAAGATCGAGTTGATGGAAAAACTTTTCGCTCCGGCTGATCTCCGCGCTATGCACCGCGTCCGTCAGGCATTCGATCCCGCCAGCCAACTGAATCCGGGTAAAAAGTATAAAACAATTTGCCAATGACCGCCAACACTGCATCAGAACTGCCGCTGGAACAGACTGTCTCGCCGACCGACGAGCTTACCGTAGCGGCATTGATCGGCGAGGCGCACAAGTCTGGCACGCCGGTCTACCCGATCGGTGGCGGAACCAGTCTCGACTATGGCCCACAACCCGCGCGGCCGGGCATCAGACTGAGCATGAACCAGATGAATCGCGTACTCGACCATCCGGCCGATGATCTGACGATCACCGTCGAAGCGGGCATGACCCTTGCGCAACTCAACCGGCATCTGGCGACCAAGCGGCAATGGTTGCCGATCGACGCCCCCGAGTCGGTCCGTGCAACCGTCGGAGGCATTGTAGCGACCAACGCCTGCGGTCCGCGTCGCTACTCCCACGGCACCATTGGCGACTACTTGCTTGGTATTCGAGCGATAGACGGTTGCGGCGAGGCTTATGCCGGTGGCGGTCGCGTGGTGAAAAACGCAGCCGGGTATAATCTTCCGCGGCTCATGGTCGGTTCGCTCGGCACGCTTGGCGTGATCACGCAAGCGACATTCATGGTCCGCCCGCTGCCTACCCATTCGGCTTTGGTGATCTGCGACTTACCCAGCTTTCAACAGGCTGAGTGCCTACTGGCTGCCCTAGGCCAAAGCCGAACGACGCCGATGATCGTCGAATTGCTGGCCGGCCCTGCGCTGCCCTTTTGCCCCTTGCCGGCACTGCCCGACACGGCTGCATCGCGACTCGCCGTCGGCTTTGAAGGCAGCGCGGCAGACGTTCAAGGGATGGCCAACGTCTTGTGCGACGAGTGGCAAGCCTTGGGAGCCGATGGACTAACGACGATCACCCGTGCGAGAGTCGATTCGGCGTGGAACTGGCTGAGCGAAAGCCCTGCAATGCTCCAGATCAACGTCTTGCCCAGCCGACTGGTCGGTGTCATGGAGCAAGTCGCCTGGCTCATGGCCGCGTCGCCACTTCAAGCCCACGCGGGCAACGGTGTGCTTCGCATCTACCGGCCCTCACCCCCTGCCCCTCTCCCGAGTACGGACGAGGGGAGTTTTGCCAACCTCGTACAAAACACGCTCCGGCCGATTGTTACTGCGGCTGGCGGCCACCTGACCGTGCTCGCCACGCCCACCGGTGTTGAACTTTCGCCGGCCGAAATCTGGGGACCGCCTCGACCCGGTGCCGCATTGATGCGTTCCATCCAACAGCGATTCGATCCCGCGGGAATCCTGAATCCCGGAAGGTATACTTTGTAGGGTGGGACGAGCGCAGCCCCACCATGAATCGTCGGAAATGGTGGGACTCGTTGCACTCGGCCCACCCTACGGACAACTTCATGAACTTCAGTAGTCAAGACAACACGAACGAATCGGGCGAAGACAACCTGGCTGCGGGCATTGCCTACGACCAGTTGCTGCGCTGCGTCCACTGCGGGCTATGCACTTCGTCGTGCCCCACGTATCTGGAGACGGGCGACGAGAATAACGGCCCGCGCGGCCGCATCCAACTCATCCGCCTGGTCGCCGATGGACGCACCGATCTGACCGATCGCATGCGGCACCACCTCGAATTGTGTCTCGACTGTCGAGCCTGCGAAACCGCATGTCCTTCCGGGGTACAGTACGGCCGGCTCATCGAACCGTTCCGTCAGGCAATCGAAGCAAAGGACACCCGCCTGGAAAAACGCTGGGATATTTTCCGTCGTGGGATCCTCTTGAACCTTTTCCCTTACGCCGATCGCTTGCGCTATGTGCTTCGCCCGATGCGGATGTTGCAGCGGCTTGGAATTGTGTCCGCGATCGAGCGATTGGGGCTGCTGAAACTTCTGCCCGGCCGCCTTGGCCGCCTTGCCCAGATGCTGCCATCGCCGACTCGCCCCGGCCCTCGACTGCCAAAATTTTTGCCGGCCGTCGGACGAAAGCGTGCTCGCGTGGCGTTTTTTGTCGGCTGCGTGGCCGATGCCATGTTCCGCCCTGTCCATTGGGCAACGGTTCGCGTACTTCAGCAAAACGGCTGCGATGTGTTCGTACCACGCGGACAGGGCTGCTGCGGCGCGATTCACCTCCACAACGGTGACCCACTCGGTGCCCGGAGACTGGCCGATGCCAATCTCGTGGCCTTTGAGCTTGATCGTTACGACGCAATCTTGGTGAATCACGGCGGCTGCGGGGCGATGCTCAAGGAATACGGCCATCACTGGCACGACGGATTGCAGCCGCACCGCGCCCGTTTCGCCGACAAGGTAAAAGACGTACATGAGTTTCTCGATAACCTAGGCGTTGTGCCTTTCAGTGGCCGCATTGAGGTCTCGGCTACCTACCATGACTCGTGCCACCTAACCCATGCCCAGCGGGTGGCCTCGGCACCGCGAAGGCTTTTGGCCAAGATCCCCGGCCTCGATCTCCGCGAGTTGCCCGAGGCTGGTATCTGCTGCGGTGCGGGCGGCACCTACAACCTCACCGAGCCAGAAATGTCCGATCAACTCTCTCGCCGCAAGCTAGATAACATCCTCAGCACGGGAGCACAGGTTGTGCTCACGGCCAACGCCGGCTGTTTGCTACAGATTCAGCGTGAAGTGCGGCAGGCAGGGCTTGGGCTTCAGGTGATGCATCCCATGGAACTGATGGACCTGAGCTATCGCGGAGAGAAGCTGGAGTTGAAGGCGGGGTCTGAAAAGGGTAAAATGAAGATGAACGTAAGTTAAGTTGACAACCCTATTGCATTGCGGTAAATCATGTCGATCGTCGCCCCACCCCATCCTGAGACCCGCGTTGTTCTGTCGAACATCTCCTGGGCGACCTTCGAGGCCCTGTTAGCCGAAACCGACCAACGCAGCACCCGTTTCGCCTATGATCGAGGGATTTTGGAAATCATGTCGCCTTCCGTAGAACATGAATGGTATCACAGGCTGCTGGGCCGGCTGGTCGAAGCCTTCACGGTGGAGCGGAACATTCCCATTCGCAGTACCGCTGCGACGACGCTGAAATCCCAACTGAAGGATCGCGGCCTGGAAGCAGACGAATCCTACTACCTCGCCAACGAGTTGCTCGTCCGCGGCTGCATTGACTTGGATTTGGCACATGACCCGCCGCCTGATCTGGCCATTGAAGTGGATATTTCTCGGAGTGCCGTGGACAAGCTGGCGATTTATGCCGATTTGGGCGTGTCGGAAGTTTGGTTCTACAACGGAGAATCGCTGCGAATGTACATGCTTCAATCCGATGGAACCTACGAAAGGAATACTCGCAGCTCCCTGTTGCCGCAACTCACGAAAGACATTATTGAAGGCTTCCTTAACCGGCGGCACGAGAGCGATGAAACAACCTGGATTCGCTCGTTTCACGATTGGGTGCGAATGTTGCCGGAATAGCCGACGTTCAAGGCTTGGTTGTCCAGACCATCTGTGGTAGAATCGCTAACCCCTCTTGCAAAGGGTGTCGATTGGGAAGCTCGATTGGTTCCATGCGGCCTTGATCATGACCTTGCCAACTGCTAGCAGTGACGGCAGGCCATAGCTGTAGGGTGCGTGGAGCTAACCGGCCGGGAAATGGTGGGTTACGCACGGAGTCGAACCTTCGGGACACTTATCTCTGCTCTGGACCGGTTCGCGTAACGCACCATTTCGCTCGCGATCCGTGCTTCACCCACCCTACGTCGAGCTGGCAGTGACAGCAGTTGTCAAGGTTATGATCAGGGCCGTTCCATGCCCTCCTATTCGCTCCCCCCAAATGTATGAAACATTCAAATGGGAACGGTCAAAAGGGACCAGTCGGTTGACAGCGCCATGGCGACAAGTTAATATAGAACGGACCAGTCAGTCCACCCTGAAAACAAGGCGATTTGCCCGCATGAAAGCGTTGCCCTCGGGTACTTTGCGAAGTGCAGCCCAGCAAGTGGCTCATAGCCGCCGCCAGGAAGAAATTCTGGAAAAGGTCATACTCCTTTTCGCTGCGCACGGCTACGCCGATACCGACACCCAGTTTCTCGCCGATCAGCTCCGGGTGGGCAAGGGAACCCTGTATCGCTATTTCCGCAGCAAGGAGGAACTCTTTCTGGCAGCCGTCGATTTCGGCATGAGGAAGTTGCACGAGCGAGTCTGTGCCTCGGTGGCGCAAGCAGTGGACCCAATGGATCGCATCCGTCAGGGCGTCCGTGGCTACCTGGCTTTCTTCGTCGAGCACCCCGAGGTCGTGGAATTGATGATCCAGGAGCGGGCCATCTTCCGCGACCAGCGAAAATCGACCTACTTCGAGCGTCGCAACGAATACGCCAAGCAATGGCAGGAACTTTACCGCCAGTTGATTGTGGAAGGGCTGCTCCGCAACATGCCGCCGGAGCGGATCAGCAACATCATCAGCGAGTTACTTTATGGAGCCATGTTCACTAACTTTTTTTCCGGACGCGTGCCCGATTTCGAGTCCCAGGCAGCCGACATCATGGACGTGGTTCTGGAGGGGATTCTCAGCGATTCGCAACGGCAGTGCCGCCGGGTGGCCGCTGCAAAACCCAGCGGCCCATTGACTACAGTGAAAGGGTTTTAGTCTTATGAAAACGTCACACCCCCTGCCCCTTGCCCGCAAGGCGTGGGGAGTTTGTTGTGGCCGGTTTCTGACCGAGCCACTCTGCCGACCGAAGGTCTCCCATCCACCGGGAGACCTTCGGTCTGACGTTTCGGCGGGGTCAGGAGACCCACGCCGAACACTGCCTCTTTCCCGCAAGCGGGAGGGGGGAGTTATCGTCTTCCTCGCCTTGTCGTTGGCGGTGGTTCTGAACGGGTGCGTCCGTTCG
>JANXQG010000561.1 GCA_025356915.1 Planctomycetota bacterium
AATCTCCGCGCACGGAATGCCCGGCTACGAGGAAGTGGGCCAGTGGCTTTTTCTTGATTCCTATTTTCTCCGCTCTAGCAAGTGCTAGGGCGATACTCGCCCACCGGCTGCGGCTCGCCCAGGTATTTCGGCACCGTGAGCCTGAGAATATGGAGCAGATCAGTGAGGAACTGCGCCAATCCGTTGACTTCAATATCCCGTTGGCAAATCAACACCCAGTCTTCGTCGGTGACCGAACGAGGATGCCTGCCGATGCCCGTGGCGATTGGGTTGATGGTCACGCCCCGCAATTCGGCATTCGACCACGAATCGGGCGGAGTGTGCAGATTGGGCCAACGGACTTTTGCTTTCAGCTTTCGTGACATGGCTTCGGTTTCACGAACTGGACACCCCTACTTTTCCTTCCGCTTCAACTTGCTGTCGTTATCTTTCAGAAACACCTTGATCTCGTCGGCAAAGGCGAGTAGCCGCTCCCACTGCTCGATATAAAGCGTGACTGGCATCCGTTGCAGGCCGTAGATGCTGACCGCCCCCTTCTCGCTGACTTTGCAGTAGAGCGAACCTTTTTTCGGTTGCTCGATTTCCGCAAGCATCTTGGAAGCCGCATCGACTTCGAGTTCACCGGCAGCAAGTTTCTTCAGGATTTCTTCTTTGTTCATGATTTTCGATTCTGGTTTGGGGTGGTGCTATTTGGATATTATTGCAGTAGATAGGCTAGGCAAGGTCGAAATTTGCTGTTCCTGGGACCGACACGGCCCCTTCTTATTCGGTCAGCAGCCTGGCAATGTCAATGCACCGGCCAAGAACAAGATTATCAAGTACAACCGTTTCATCGTATCGCCTCCGTCGTTATGCCACTGAAATCTTACCGATCAGCCCGACCCGAAGAAGAACCATCCTTGCCGTAAAAGCGAGTTGTTTTGCCACTGCCTTCGGCTCGACCTGTGGATGACCCGTCTTTGCCATAGAAACGAGTCGTATTGCCGCTTTTCTCAGCACGGCCAGCAGAGGAACCATCCTTATTATAGAAACGAGTTGTGGTGCCGCTTGTCTCCGCTCGCCCATCAGAAGACCCATCGTTGCCATAAAAACGGGTTGTGGTGCCGCTCTTGTCCGCACGACCCGAGGAAGACCCGTCTTTGCCATAGTACCGAGTCGTCGTGCCACTGGATTCGGCTCGGCCTGAAGAAGAACCGTCTTTACCATAGAAGCGAGTCGTCTTGCTGCTGCTATCTTTATCAGGAATTGCGGTAAACTTCTTCTCGGTTGTCGTAGTTGAAGAGGTCTTTTTTCCTGATTGGCAAAAGCCTTGCCCGATGAAACTGAGAGAAATAGCGACTGCAAGGACAGCGATCAGAGATTTACGAGCCATGATTTAATTCCCTTTCTGTGGAGTACGAAGCCACTGGCATTATATGAAAGTGGTTGGGTTTGTCAAATATGTCCAGAAAGCGGCAAAACCTCTTTTGGCCGGTGTATCGGTCCTATCGGCCAAGCCGCCGTGCCGCCATTCCTTAGTCAAGGTTTCTTGGACTCATCGACTTTCTCAAACCGCAATGGCTCATTGGGAAATAAACCATTCCCCGCCTCTGCAACGAAACGGGCAAGATTTTCGGTGGTGTCTGTGAACTTAACCGTGCTGGCGTACTGCTCCTTCTTCTTCTCAATTATACCCTTGATCTTCCCGCTCTTGCCGCACTCGCCTACGAGTGCCGCCGTGAGGCCGAGCCGGTCGTATTTCCCAGCAGCGACGCGAAGTGCGGGGCCTGCGGGGCCGCATGGGCAGAGAGCAGTCCAAGACCGGCGTCGATGCGATGGATGCTTCGTGCGGCGGGCATGTGTCCAAGCGTGCCGGTCCAAGTCTCAAAGGTGCGACCCTTGCGCTCGTCACCCTGGAAGAAGGCTAGATAGCTGAAGACGTCGGCGGCGATGAACTCGTGGCCGGAGGGCGCGAAACTGGCTGGACGATAAATCCGCCGCCACGTGCCGGCGTTGAAATAGACCTGATCCAGCACATAACCTTCCGCGTGGCTGGCGTCCAGCGGCACAATCTCCGCCCCGTGTGTGTGACCGTAAACCACATGCTTGGCGCGGCGATTGCGGAAGTCAGGCTCGGTCAAGGCATGAGCGACAAAGGAATCGCTGTCGGCCCCGCGAATCGTCCGCAACCATTCGGCCGTGGTCTCCGCCCAACCGGTCGAACGTCGTTTGCTGAACCGCAGGGCATGGGAGAGTCCGTCGACGAGTTTCGCCGAACTCAAGGCATCGCGTTCCCGGACCAAGCGGCTGGAAAGCAACTCTTCGGCCAGCCGGTCCCAAAGCTGCTTCACTCGCTTTCGTACGGCCGGGTGTGGGCAAGTCCGTTCCAGCAGGCCTTCGATCCAAACGGGAATCAAAAGCAGCGGACGAAAGTTATCAATCTCGCGTAAGGCAAGGATTGTAGCATTGGGCAGCTCGTGGCCCAAGTTTTGCTCGACTTCGATCATAAAACGAACGACGAGATCCAACGTCACGACGTCAGTCAGGCCGGAAAGATCGCGGTCGCCTTCAAAGCTCAACGAGTCGAAGGCGTCGCCATGCCGAGCCGTCACCTTGTGGCGGCGCATCGTCTGCAATAACTCGTCGCTCTCCGTTATATCGTGCGGGAAGGGGCGATCTGAGCGGTTGGCCAAGCCCAGTTGGTCAACCAGCTTCTGCCGCAGGGCGTCGTAAGCCTCGCCGGGCAGATGATAGAACCAGTCGTGGTTGCCGACCATATAATGCGTCCGGACCAGCACCGGCTGATCGTCAGCATCCGAGGCAGGTCGAGCCGCGCGAAGCATTGGCGGAATGGCAATCTCGCCTTCACTGGCCAGAGCGCGGAGAGCGGAGAGCGACTCTTGGTTCTGGGAGAGGATATCGCCCGTGATCCTGGTGATTTGATCGATCAAGTCAGGCGACTGTGGATCATCCCATGGACGAACGCTGCCAGCGGTATGCCAGCGGTTGGAGTGCAACAGATCCAGTACATCGCCCAACAACACCAAGTCGATCCGTTCGATCGGCCGGTAAGCGCCATCGCTCCGCCAGGAGGCGGTAATAGCCAATTCCTTGAGCCGATCAGCGAACAGGGCAAAGGCCTCCGGCGAAAGCGTCTCGCCCGTCGTACCGTCGTTCAGATGTAGGTCGCTGAGTATTATAAGCATGGAACGCACCGGTTTATGACATGCCTAATCATCGACCAAGAAAAGGGCAGTAATTGAGGTTTAGTTGGAGAATGGCAAGCTAGGCAAAGTTTGTGGGTGCAATACAGGAAAATTGCAAAGTCCAACGCAAAGGGGTCAGGTCCATGTTTTCGGGCAAGGATCTCGGGTGAATTTCATGCGTTCTCGCCGAAAAATGGACCAGACCCCG
>JANXQG010000612.1 GCA_025356915.1 Planctomycetota bacterium
TGAACTCCTCGACCTTGCCGATGCCATCGCACGGATTCCGACTGAATATCGCATCCACGTCGAGACGTTGGTGAATCAAGTGCTGGAAAACGCCAAACGTCGCCGTCGTATACTGTCGTTGGTTCAAGACGCCTTGGGCCAACTCCGGCTGGATATGAAATATCTGACCTTCGACCTGGAAGCTACTCGCCGCGAACGGGACGAATATCGCCAGAAGCTGGAAGGTTCTACTTGATCGGTAACGTCTCGACACTAAAGGCATGAACGCGGCATGGGTCACCCAAACGCTGAACAACTTTTGCAACGGGCACTCGACCTGGAATTGCTGACGGAACGGCAGTTTCAGGAGGTCTGGGCGTCCGTGGGCACCCGCCTGGCTCCGGTGGAGGACGTGAAGAAGCAACTCCTCCGCGGCGAGTACATGACGAACTACCAGCTCGAACGCCTAGTCAAAGGTGAACGGTCGGGCTATTTCCACGGCCCCTACAAAGTGCTCTATGCCGTGGGGGCTGGCACGTTCGCCCGGGTGTTCCGCGCCGTGCATCGCCAGACGGGCGAGGTCGTCGCCCTCAAAGTGTTGCGAAAACGCTACAGCGACAAGCCGGAGCAGGCCACACTGTTTCTGCGCGAAGGCAAGTTGGGGCTCACGCTGCGGCATTCCAATATTGTGCCCATCTACGACGTTGCCACCGACGGCAAGTCGCACTACTTGGTGATGGAGTTCGTCGAAGGTTGGAATCTTCGCGACCTCGTCAAGATTCGCACCAAGATCGAGCCTCTTCAGGCAACGCAACTGACGATGGGCATGGTCGAAGGCCTGCGATATGCCTTTGAACACCGTCTGACACATCGTGACCTGAAACTCAACAACGTCCTGGTCACGACCTCCTGGCAGCCCAAGCTTGTCGACTTCGGGTTGGCGGCCCTGGATGAAAATTATGGTGAGAGCATGGACGACGACATGCCCAACACCCGCACGATCGACTACGCAGCCCTGGAGCGTGCCACGGGCGTGCGCAAGGATGATACCCGTAGCGACATTTACTTCATGGGCTGTATTTTCTACCACATGCTCACCGGCCAGCCGCCGTTGATGGAGACCAAGGACCGGTTGCAGCGATTGAACAAGCAGCGATTTCTGGATGTCATTCCCATTCAGCAATGCGACCCGACACTCCCACACTGGGTTTGTACGGTGGTCAGCAAGGCGATGATGTTGGACGTGGCGCGTCGCTATCAGTCGCCGGCGGCAATGTTGGCCGACTTGGCCATCGCCGAGCGTCAACTGATCGAAGGCGGCGACACGGTCTCCGCGGAAGCCGCCGCAGCAGCCATGGGTAACTATGTCGAACCCAATCAACACACGGTTCTGGTCGTCGAATCCAACCCGAAGTGGCAAGACATCTTCCGCGAAGGCTTCAAACGAGTCAACTACCGCGTGCTGGTGATTGCCGATCCCGAGCGGGCCGTTACCAGGCTGCGACAGGACAATAAGGCAGCGCAATGCGTTGTCTTTTGCGCCCAAGGTCTGGGCGAAGCGGCACTCAACGGCTTCAATTTACTCTCTGGGGACGACCAGACCGTTTCCGTTCCGGCCGTACTCTTGTTGGACGAACCGCAGAAGGGCTGGAAGGAGCGTGCCTCCGTGGCCGCACATCGTATCGTTCTGACGATGCCCATCACGATGAAAGAACTGCGGAGCAAGCTGGCCGCGCTGATGGACCGATAGCCAAACCTAGGCCCCCCATTGATATTGCGCCCAAATCAAGTACGATGGATGGTTCTAAATGACCCGTCGGGAGACTGATATGCCTGAAAAAGCTCTACTTTGTTTTGGTGACCAGCAAATTGAACTTCCCGTCCTTGTGGGGGCGGAGGGTGAAAAATCCGTGGACATTTCACGCCTTCGAGATGCCACCGGATTAACCACCTATGACCCGTCGTTGTCGAATACGGCCGTCTGCAAAAGTGCGATCACCTTCATCGATGGAGATGAGGGAATCCTCCGCTATCGCGGCATTCCCATCGAACAGTTCACCGATCGTCCCAATTTTATCGAGGTTGCCTGGCTGCTGATCTTCGGTCGCCTGCCCAAGAAGGACGAATTGGATCGGTTCAGCCAGCGGCTGACGCTTAACGAGCTGCTGCACGAGGGGATGAAGCACCAGTTCCAGCACATACCGGCCGATGCCCCTCCGATGGCGTTGCTGTCGGCGACGCTGAGCAACCTAGTGTGCTATCATCCGCAGTTCCTTGCGCTGGGTGACGACGAGTCGTTTGAGGAAATGGCAGCTCGATTAATCAGCAAAGTAAGGACGATTGCCGCCTTCTCGTATCGCCGTTCGCTGGGATTGCCGTTCAACTATCCGAATCCCAACCTGCGCTACTGTGCAAACTTCCTGCACATGATGTTCTCGATTCCGTATCAGCAGTACAGCATCACACGTGAAATTGAGGATGCCCTCAACCTGATCTTCATTCTCCACGCCGACCACGAGCAGAATTGTAGCACGTCGACGGCTCGGGTTGTCGGCTCTTCGCGGGCGAACCTCTTTGCCTCATGCGCCTCGGCGGTGTGTGCCTTGTGGGGTCCGTTGCACGGCGGTGCCAATGTGGAAGTGGTGGAAATGCTCGATCGCATCCACCATGGCGGCATGTCGCCCGAGGACTGCATTAAGGCGGCCAAAGACAAGGCCAACCCCTTCAAGCTCTTCGGATTCGGCCACCGAATCTACAAAAACTACGACCCTCGAGCCAAGATATTGAAGGTTGCCTGCGATAGGGTTCTGAGCCAGATGAAGGTCAAGGATCCGTTGCTGGACATCGCGCGAAAGTTGGAAGAGTTGGCCCTTGCGGATCCCTATTTCGTTGAACGCAAGCTCTATCCGAACGTCGATTTTTACAGCGGCATTATTCTCCGTTCGTTGGGAATTCCCACGAACATGTTCACCGTCTGCTTTGCCATCGGCCGCTTGCCCGGTTGGATCGCCCAATGGAAAGAACAGCACGACGACCCGACGAGCAAGATTCTTCGCCCGCGGCAGGTTTATATCGGCAATACGATCCAGGATTACGTACCGATCGAGAAACGGTAGGTTGGCATGCAACTTGCCTTCAGTTCTAACGCCTACCTAAACTACCCGATCGAAGAGACCGTCGCCCGTATTGCCGCGCTGGGCTATCGCGGCATGGAACTGCTGGCCGATGTACCCCACGCCTGGCCTGCCGGACTACTGCCCGAGCAACGACGCGAGATCCGCCTGTGCCTAGACAGGCATGGCATGGCGATTTCAAACATCAATGGTTTTATGATGAACGCCGTGGCCGATCCCCGGCAGCCTTATTGGCATCCGTCGTGGATCGAGCCGGACCGGCATTATCGGGCCATCCGCCGCGAACACACCAAGCGGGTGCTTCAGTTGGCCAAGGATCTCGGCGGGCCGTCGATCCAGACCGAGCCAGGCGGGCCTCTGGAAGAGGGGCAGTCGTGGCTGGCCGCCGCACGAATTTTCTATGACGAAATCATGCCCTGTGTCGAATTGGCCGAAAAGCTGGAGGTTTTTCTGCTCATCGAGCCTGAGCCTGGTCTGCTGATCGAGCGGTTCGAGCAATACCAGGAGTTCGCCGACCGCATCAATTCGCCCTGGATCGGGCTGAATTTTGATATCGGCCACGCCTACTGCATGGGCGAGGATCCGCAGGACTGGATCGCACGGATGGCTCCTCATACCAAGCATTACCATCTGGAGGACATTCCCCCATCGCGCGAGCATCGCCACATGATTCCAGGTCGGGGGGCGATTGACTTTCCTGCCGTTTTGCGGGAAATCGCAAAAAGTGGCTACACGGGCTGGGTGACCGTGGAACTCTATCCGTATATCGACGATCCCGATCAGGCCGGCCGGGAGGCAAAGCAGTTTATCGAGCAAACGCAGGCAGCGAGTGTATAATGGAAAAGAGGCAATTGAATGGTGCGTAACGACTTAGGAGATACGATTATGGCGATACGTCAACCTCAATACAGCAAAGAAGAATTTGCTAGTCGTGGAGACCGCATCTACGAACAGGAGATTCAACCCAGGGTCGTGACGGAGGATCACGGGAAGTACGTCGCGATCGACATCGAATCGGCGCAGTGGGAAATGGACGCAGATGAAATCGCGGCCGGTGATCATTTGCTTAGTCGCATTCCAGACGCGCAAATTTGGATGACCCGTGTCGGCTTTGGCTATACCCGCCGCTTCGGTGCCGCATTTGAGCGGAGGCCGGCGTGATCTCAGGAACGGTCGTCGAGAACCAAGGACCGGTCGTTCCGCTGGTCTTGCAAGACCCGGATG
This sequence comes from Planctomycetota bacterium, assembly GCA_025356915.1. Lineage (GTDB taxonomy): Bacteria > Planctomycetota > Planctomycetia > Pirellulales > Thermoguttaceae > JANXQG01. The sequence continues at coordinate 4,338 of JANXQG010000612.1, forward strand.
GACATGAGTACGCGCTCAGTGCCGTCGTGGACACGGGTTTCACCGGTTGGTTGACTTTGCCAAAAGAGATAATTACCGCGTTAGGCCTTCGGTATCGCGAGCAAACTCGTGCAATTCTTGCGGACGGAGGTTCAAGCCTCTTTAGCACCTATGACTTGAGCGTTATTTGGGACGGCCGCCCCCAAGTAATCCTCGTCGATGAATTGGAGTCGGAACCCTTGGTCGGCATGCGCTTGCTGCATGGTTTTCGGCTCGTTATCGAAAATGTCGATGGTGGTGTGGTTCAAATCGAGCGTTTGTAACGAATCCAGCTCCGCGAATTAATTCTTACATAAATGTCATCCTCTGACGAAGCCGAATCAGTCTCTCCGCTACAGAGTTACCTAGAACTACTGCGGCTGCCTAATGTATTTACCGCCGTTGCTGATGTGGCGATGGGCTTCTTCTTCGTTCAGGCCGCCTGGGCCTTCAGCGATGACCCGCAGCAATCGCTCCTACCGATCCACCTAGGGAATATCGGCCGTCTATTGGGCCTCGAAGGCTTGCTGGTTGGCAAATCGCTCCTACCAATCGGCCTATGGGCGATCGGCCTACTCGCTGCGGCATCCGCTTTGCTCTACTCAGCCGGAATGGTGCTTAACGACGTCTTCGACATCGAACTCGATCGCGAGGAGCAGCCTGATCGGCCGCTCCCTTCGGGCCGCATCTCGCAAAGCTCGGCCCGCTGGCTCGGCTGGCAATTGCTGAAGGCCCAGGCGGCCTGAACGAAGAAGAAG
>JANXQG010000625.1 GCA_025356915.1 Planctomycetota bacterium
AGCAGGCCAGCAACCCGTTCGGGCGGGATCTTGGCAAGAACGGCAGGTTGCTCCGTGGCCATATTCTTGACATCTTCATGCAGGCTCGCACTCTCCAGAAGATCGATGATTTGGTCGGAGGAAATCTGGCTGACAAGCAGAGCGTTGCGGAAGACCGCAGCCTTGCATTCGTTAGAAAGCGGCCGCCCCGGTGCGGGGGGCACGTCCTTCAATACCGAGAGAATGCTCGACGGAGTGAGGCATGTGGACACGGCTGGACTGGCCAGAAGTTGCTGTTTGATCGCTTCGTCCACATCGGCACGCAAGATCGCCAACATGTCGGCTTCGGTCAGGCTGGCCGCAAGGCGGTCCAAGTGAGCCTTCTTCTGCTCCAGCGAAACCAGCGGCTGGCGGAGCAGGCTGAGGACTTCAGCGCGGGTTACCCGATCGAGGAATTTCGCTTGCTTGAGGGCATGGCGGCGGCATGGTTCCGGCACCTGGGGATCGTTCAACAGTGCGAGGGCTTCGATGCCGGAGAAGGCGGCCGCAGTTTCATTGACCAGGCGCATCTTGATCGACTCGGGCACCTCGGGCATTTCGAGGAACGCCAGCCTTTGCTCCGGCGGCACGCGGGCGACAAAGTCAAAAAGGGCCTGCTGGCGGTACGGAAGCGGAATATCGCCGTTGCGGAGGAATGTGAGGATGTCGGACGAGGGAATTTCCTTCGCTAAGGACTGCACGGCCTGATTTTTCAGGTCGTTCGGAACCCACGGAATGGCCAGGAAGCCAACTAGCTCCCCAACAAGCAGCTTGCCTCCAATGCGCGGCAGGACTTTGATCTTGCGGGCCTGGGGGACCGCAGGATTATTGAGGAACTGCACAATTCCTCCCTGCGGGATAACCCCCACGCAGCGATCGAGGGCGGCTCCTTCGTAAGGTGGGTAAGCAATATGCCGATCCGAACTCAGGTACCATTCCAAGTCAACTTCGTCGCATCCGGTGATGAGTCGCTTGACTTGTTCTGCACAAGAACCGTCGGCAAGCGTCAATTCCAGCAGCACGCGGCGGTGCGGAGAGGACGCCCCAAGCTGTTCCAGGCGGCGATCGCTCGCGGGAATGTTCGCTAGGAGCTGGCCCGCACGTCGTTTCAGATATCCGTCCAGCTCCGGCGGCCGTCCGGCGACACTGATGGGCGCCTTTTGCGGATCGACGGCCGCACGGGCCAGTTCTTCCAATTCGGGGCAGCGGAGCAATTGGCCAACATCGCGCACGTTGCTCTTCGCGCAGGCTTCCATCATAAGATCGGCAGCCTGCCAGCCGCCGACCAACAGGGCCTGGTCCCAGATCATGCGGGCGTAGGCCATTGACGCCGCCGACATTTCCGAACGCTTGCCGTTGCGGGTGTTGAGCACGAAATCACGCCGATAGCGTTCCTGGGGCAGATCGCTCTCTTTCTGCTCAAAGCCAATTGCGGCAATCGTGGTGAAGATGCGGTCTGGCGAGGTCTCGTAGGTCGAAAAGCTGATCCGATCGCGAATCTCCGCAGGCAACAAGCGGGCAATCGCATAGACCAGGAGGACGACTAGCTGCGGCTCCGCAACCAGCAGGAACGCCTTCCGAGTGCCGGTCGCGACATCGAGGTAGCCGGCCAGGGCATCGATAAAAAACTGGCGGCGGGTCGCGAGATCCCACTTCTCGCATCGGGCGGGGAGCATGTCCGCAACCAGTGCACCCGGGAGCGCACCGGAACCGGCAGCACTGCCGCGCGATTGGGCCGCTGGCGCAGCAACCGGGCCGGCAGACTTCTTGCGTGGCGGTGGGGGCGGAGGCGGAGGCCCCTTGCCGGTGTTGGCGGGTGGAGTTGGCGGCGGCAGAGTTGCCGCGGGGGCTGGCAGGGGCGTCGGCAACTCAAGAAATCGGGCAAGCAGGGCGTCGTAGTCGGGAGCCTGCCGCCCCCGGTGAAAATCGTTCAGCAGTTCGTCGATAGTCTGGAACGGTTTTAGGTCGAAGGAGATATCGCTCCCGTCCGCCGTTCGCCAGCCGGCCGCATTCCAGAGTCTCAGGCAATCGAGAACATTCCAGCCATTGCCGCCCCCGGGCGCGGTTACCAGGTGACCGAAGTAGGAGCCAGGCCGCGGCGGCGTGGAACAATCTTCCTTGCGAAAGCAGACCTGCCCCAAGATCTGCATACCGGATGGGGAAGGACAATAAAAAAATCTTCGCGGGGCCGCGCTCGGATCGAGCTTCAATATCAGATCGTCGGAACCGTCCGAAGGAAGGCTGTAGTTGAGGTATCGCGAAATCGCCTGGAAATGTGCAAGAAGGGCGTCTCCATCCAATGAGCCGGCTCGAATGCTACAGCCCAAGACCCTGCGCGCGGCATCCCCTTCGCGACGTTCCAGTGCGGAGGAACCATGCGTGCAGTGGGTTCCGTAAATCTGATGGATTGTGTTTTTCACGTTTGCCATGCTAGCGAACTTTTACCAATCCTGATTGCTGGCTCGTTTACTTGGCGCGCGGATTGGCCCGAGTTCCAGGGGCGGGCTATTCAACGCACAAAAGCCGAGATTGACCACGGCCCATACGTAGACGAACCCCATCTCAACACCGGTCCAAAACAACGTGCAACCTTCGCGCAAATAAGTTTCGTGACTGATGGGGATCAAATGGATCTTGCCATTCAGGCTTTGGGGATCGGACTGCTTTCCCAGCCTTCTCGGCGCGACGCCGACCAGGAATTCCTCAGCGAAGCGTGGCTCGGGCAGTCCCCAACGCACCCGATAGGTGTTTGTTGCGCTGGGTGTGATGTTGTCACGCCCTCTCACCGCGCAGAGGTTCATTTTTTCCAGCGTAAGTATTTCTTCCTGGGTCCAGGTTACCAGCATGGGACGCACCGAGGTAAAGATGTAGGGGCAGCGACGAATAATCCGAGCGTCAAACCGCTGGTAGAATAGATCGCGGTGGTTCTTCTCGATCGTATGAAGCAGTTCCCGCGACTCATGGGTATTGCGACGCACGTCGGCAACCAGCGGACGCGAGCCATCCAGGTAGGACAAATAGTCGGCCAGGTCTGGCTCGCCGATGATTTCACCGATTGCCGGTTCGTCGGACCTTGAAAGTGCGTCGTCCAGCCGTGCGATCATATCGCGGCGACGGCAGGCCAGGCGGTAGCGAGACTCCCAGCGGTTCGCTTCAAGGCAACCGCGGAGGAGATCTTCACGCCAGGCGGCAAGGATCTGTGCGTCGTATTTCTCTGGGGCCAGCGTGGGCGCAAGACATTCCAGCACGCGGATGACCGGGGTCCGCTGCCGTGCC
>JANXQG010000663.1 GCA_025356915.1 Planctomycetota bacterium
ACGAGCCGCCTGCTCCGCTGTTCCAGGGCCAGATATTCGTCTTCCGTCCATTGACCTTGCGGCGGGAAGAGCAAGGCGACCGCCCACGGCGGGGCGCCGGGCTCCGAAGGAGGCGGATGGAAGGCCGAAGGCGAGGATACAACAGTAACCATATCGTTTCATTGTAGCGAAAAGTCGTCGCTGGGACACTAACGACACCACTAACAACAAGTGCTCTTCATAATTCTTTCCAATATCCTCCCGTTCCTAGCGAATAACCTTTAGAAGCTCTGTCAGGACCGTATCGGTAGCGTAGGCGTGGACGCCTGTGTCGGGCCGTTTTTGACACGACTTCGCAAGACTTCACTTCCGTATTGTCCCACAACACCCCTAAATGGAGGATCTCGGTCATGATCAAGAAAACCATCATTACCACCGCAGCCATTTTTTTGGCTGGAGTCATGTTTTTCGGGCGGAATACCATCGGTTATATCCGCACCTCGTTGGGCTATGTCCACGATTCCGTACAGAACAGCGTGCCCGTCGGCTTTGAAATCGATCACGCTAGGCAAATGGTTCAGGACCTGGTACCCGAGGTCCGCAAAAATCTGCACGTGATCGCCAAGGAAGAGGTCGAAGTGCAACGCCTGGAAGAACAGATCGCCAACGCCGAGTCGAAGCTGGCCAAGGACAAAGAACAAATCCTGCGGCTAAAGACCGATCTAGCCACGGCCAAGGACACATATCAGTATGGCGGCCGAAACTACACTTCGGCGGAGGTCAAGACCGATCTGGCCAACCGCTTCGAGCGTTACAAGACGACCGAAGCCACACTGGCCAGTTTCAAACAGGTTCGCGATGCCCGAGGGAAGAGCCTCAATGCCGCCCGGCAGAAGCTGGAAGGCATGCTGGCCCAGAAACGGCAGTTGCAAGTCGAGGTTGAGAACCTGGAAGCCCGCAACCAGATGGTCGCGGCCGCGCAGACGACCAGTAACTACCAGTTCGACGACAGCCATCTCGGCCGCGTCAAGGAATTGGTCCAGAACCTGAAGACTCGGTTGCAGGTCTCCGAGAAGCTGGTCAACGCGGAAAGCGAGTTCCAAGGCGAAATTCCGCTGGAGAAGGCCAGTCCGCAGAACATCCTCGACCAGGTCGGCGACTATTTTGGCGAAAAGAAGCTGGACACCAAGGCAGTGGCCACTGCGGAAAAGAAGTAGAATGAGAAATTGCAATTCACGGTGAAATTCGTCCTTCGTCCTTCGTCCTTTCCTCCCAGGATTCACGACCATGGCTCTCAGCGACACCGAACCAGCGGATCGGTTCATGCTCTGGATCGACACGGTGGGCGGTTATTGGGTCTGCTTGGCCGACGAGCTGATTGTCGGCCAGCCGGGCGACCGGAGTGGGGCCGATATTCCGATCCTGGCCGACATTTCCTCGCGGCACGCCCGCATCCGCCGCGACGCCGAAGGCTACCTGATCGATGCCTTCCGCGAGGTACGCGTGAGCGGCAGGCCAGTCGCTCCGACGGAACTACTGATCGATGGCAGTCGCATCGAGATTGGCTCAAGCGTTAAACTGCAAATGCGCCGCGCGCATCCCCTGAGCCTCACGGCGCGGTTGGATTTCCTCAGCCGGCATCGCACGCAGCCGCCGGCCGACGCGGTATTACTGCTGGCCGACTCCTGCGTGCTGGGCCCCAAGCTACAGAGCCATATCGTCTGCCGTGACTGGACCCGTGAAGTCATCCTATTTCGCCACGATGAAAAGTTCTATTGCCACGCCGCCGGCCACTTTGAAATCGACGGCGTGGCATGTAGGAATCGCGGCCAGTTGCAGACAAATTCCCGTGTTCGCGGGGAGGGGTTTTCATTTAGTTTGGAACCGGTGGAACGATAGTTCCATAACCCCGCTAGAAATAGACAGGATGTCAGGCTGGAAAGCCTGACGTACGATCGGTGGAACGATAAATCCGTTATCGACTAGAATAAGAGGTTGGCTGAAAGATCATGTCCTCACAGGGGATTGCCGTGCAAGAACGATTGGGCGATACGAGCGATCGTGCCATGCCGCTTGGCGAGAAGTCATCGCCGCGGGGCGGTGGTCCGTTTCTGTATGCCGGCGGAACCCGGCCGTTGGGCGGCTATGTCATCAAACGCGGTGTGGGCAGCGGCGGTTTCGGCGAAGTTTACTATGCCACCAGCGACGCCGGCAAGGAAGTCGCCCTGAAGCTCATCCGTCGCAATCTCGATACCGAACTTCGCGGCATGAGGCAGTGCCTCAATCTCAAACATCCCAACCTGCTTAGTCTCCACGACATCCGCCAGGACGATAGCGGTGATACCTGGGTGGTGATGGAATACATGTCGGGCGAGTGTCTGGAGACCGAACTGGCCGATCATCCCCAGGGGTTGCCGTTGCAAAAAGCCATGGTCTGGTTCCATGGCATCGCGGCCGGCGTGGCCTATCTGCACGACCACGGCATCGTTCACCGTGACCTGAAGCCGGGCAATATCTTCTGCGATGAAGGCGTTGTGAAGGTTGGCGACTACGGCCTTTCAAAGTTCATCTCGTGCAGCCGTCGCAGCGGGCACACGGAAAGCATCGGTACCGTACACTACATGGCGCCCGAGGTGGCCCATGGCCGCTATGGCAAGGAACTCGACATCTACGCCCTTGGCGCGATTCTCTACGAATTACTCACCGGCCACGTACCGTTCGACGGCGAAAGCGTGGGCGAAGTACTCATGAAGCATCTCACGGCCCAGCCCGACGTATCGAAACTCGCCGAGCCTTATCGCAGCGTGGTGGCTCGGGCGTTGGAGAAGGACCCAGCCCGACGGTTTGCAACGGTGGGCGAAATGGCGGCTGCCGTGGGGAGCAGGGAGCAGAGAACGGGCGGGGCACCCGAGCAGCGGTTCGGGGAGCGTGGAACCGAGAGTTTTGACGGCCAGGGTGGCCGTGCTACGAGCGATCATAATGATAGCGACGCGTACACGGACCAGGAGCCGATCGCCTTGTTTGTCGCACTCCAGTTGCAGAAGCTCAGGCAGCGTTGGCAGCAGTCCAGCCTGCACCCAGGGGCCAAGCGGTTGATCGTGGCGGGCTGTATCCTGTTGTTTCTGGTCACTTCCGAGATCGTACTTCCACTGACGATGATCGCGTTAATCGCCTATGGGGGATATCGCATGATCCGCTTCATCTATCAGCTCTTTTTTTGCCCCACTCCCCTTGCACCGCCGTCGGCTGTGGTTCCCGTGGCGGTGGCCAAGGTTTCACGGCGGTCGGCATCAAGCGAGGCGTCCATTCCGACTTTTGACATCAAGCCGCTGGCCGTGCGGGTGACCGACCTGATCGGCTCGCTGTTGGTGGCCGCGGCAGTCACGGCCGCGATGTGCGTTGTGATGCTGCTGATACTGGGCTATCGCGGTGTGCCACTGCAAATCGAACAATGCGCGTGGCTTTATCTGGTAAGTCTTGCTGGCGCATGGTTTGTGCTGACTGCCACGAAGTATTGGGAAGGCTCGCGTGGCGAACGAATGTTGAGGCACTTTATCTTCATGACCATCGGGCTTGGCCTGGGCTTGGTGGCCTTTGGCGTGGCTGAGGTTCTCTTGGTCCGGCTACCGATCGACCATGACCTGACCAATCGAGCGGCAACTCATTGGGTTCCGTCAGCGTTTTACCAGGACGGACGGCCGATGGCGATGGCCTACATGGCAGCCTTTGCAACGCTCTTGGCTGTTCTGCGGTGGTGGCTGGACGCCGATCCCCTGCGCAGCACGCGACTGAGCCTCTGGTCGCTGTTGGTTACCGTCGTGTTCGCATATATCATCGCCACGGCATGGCAGTTTCCCAAGCCTTGGCTGATGATGGTTGCCGGTTGCATATCGGTTTCCGTACAACTATCCAGCCCTTGGGTGCCGACTTACGCCCGCCTGCGTCCCCAACGGAAAACAACGGTTTAGCGGAGTAACGCAATGAAAGTTTCGGTATCCTGGCTTGCCGTGGTGGCGGTGGTGGCCTTGTTCTATGTGCTTGTCAAGGGACTGGCCAACCCTCGCACGCGCACTTTTGTAATCAGCCTGGGAGTGCTCGGCGGCGTCGGGATCTCTTTTCTCTCTTTTTTCTTTTTTGCTCGGTTAGCGGCTCCGGTCCGGGAACAGACGAAGCGCTCGATCGCGGCCAATCGAGTTCCGCCCCAAGTGATCGCGCCGCCGCCTGCGCTATCGCCGCCAAAGAGTTCCGCTACCGAGACCGAGCGGCCAAAGGTGACGGTAATCACTGCTTTGCGTCAGGCCATCGTTCAGGCTTGGACGGCTCGCGATTCAGCACCGGTTGCCGAGGCCCCGGAAAAGCCGGCGAACACCAGCCAACCCGATGTGCCGGCCAAGCCGCCGCAGCCCGTTTGGGTCAATGCCGCGCCAATAATGCAAGATAATTGTTATAGAATGAGCGTGCGGGTAGGCCCCTTCACGACGCCGTTGGAATGTGAGCGGGAGTTGGTCAAATCACTACAAGGCGCCGTGAGCGAGTATGCCGAGTTATCGCTCGACCGTGAGGCTGCCGCAGTCCGCCTGCCGGATGATGCTTTGCAGCAACTCGTTCAAGAGCGATGGACCGAGGTCCGGCCGATGGAAATCGACGGTGGCCGCCAGAATATGGTTTCGTTGCACGCCCTGGTTATTTTCGACCCCCCCATGCAGCAGCGGATCAAGTCTGAGGCCCAGCGGCTCGTGATCGGCCAGCGGGTGCAAGGCACGGCCGTGGTTTTCGGCGGAGTGTTAGGGCTTTTGGCCCTAGCCTGGGGCAGTTTGA
>JANXQG010000668.1 GCA_025356915.1 Planctomycetota bacterium
AAGGGGTCAGGTCCATGTTTTCGGGCAAGGATCTCGGGTGAATTTCATGCGTTCTCGCCGAAAAATGGACCAGACCCCGGACTTCGCAGTTCTCCTGGGGGGCAATAGCCAGAAGTCACCCCCCCACGCCGAGCGAGCGGACAAACTCCTCGGTGCGGTCGATGATTTCCAGGCTGCCTGGCGTGAAGAGGAATTGGCCAGAGTCAATCGGCCCGTTGAAGTTCAGCTCGAAGAACTCCAGGCCCACCAAACGCCGCGGCAACGACTTTGGCACGCTACGGAGGTAATCGATGCGGTAAGGAAAGCAGTCTTCTTGACCTAGGAACAACGACACGCTGTCGGGTAAGTGGCCCGGCAGGCGGGTCAAATCCAGTGGCCGGCCCTTTTCGATCGCCTCCTTCTGGTTCGGCAGAAGTCGGACCAGTTGCGCCGGCTTCCATCCGCCGCTGAGTTTCCAGACCGGCAGGCCACCTAATTGATCGGCGACGACTGAGGTGAACTCGAACTGGGCGTTTAGCCCGCGGATCAATCGCACCAGACCTCCCAATCCAGGCGAGGAGGCGATCGCTTCTCGCGGCAGCTTGCCGGCAGCCTGCTCCAGTGCGGTAATTGCTCGCACCGCGTCGAGCTTGGACAATGATTCCAAGTTGGGTAGTTTCCGATAGGTCCAAAAGGTCGCGCCATTGCAAACCTGCACGAGACTGGTAGAAACCGAACCAACTTCGACCGTCAATTCAAGATGGATCCGTGGGATCGGTCCCTGGCGAAGCTCGTAGTAGCGGCCCTCGCCGGTAATCTGCTGACCGAATAATTCGCCTTGTTGCTTGATGCGCGCGGAAATAAAGCGTCTGGTTTCCACGGCAAGAACGGCACTTTCCAAGAGTGCCTGAGGTTTAGGTAGGGTAGATTGGGATGTCTCGGCAACCCGAGGCATTCCGCTGTCAATCGCTGAAATCTTGGAACTAATTGGACCCTGCGTGGCTGGTGAAATCGGAGCAGCCGGTGGAATCGATGGCTGCAATAACAATGTATCTCTATTTATTTCATCGCTTTGCGTACTGCCGGTTGAAATTGCCTGTGTGGTGACTAGCTCGGGGGGAGGCACCGTCTTGCTACCAGCGGATAAACTCCATCGCGGCGGCTCCAACGACCGCAGCCACGGCATTGCCGCAGCGGCCATGAGAACCAAGGCAAGTAAAATGGGTAACTTGTTCGCCATAACGCTAATTTACAGGATATGCAGGATTTTCCAAAGATTCGCGTTGTAACAGGACGAACAATAGACCTTAGATAACTTATCGAGCCGTGCGCCGCAGTCTTTCCAAGAGAGATTGAACCTCTCTCCGAACCGGCGCAGGAAATAGGGTCCGTATTGTAAGACGGCCCTGCACTAGGGTCTAGGTCAATTGAGGGGGGAGAAACCATGAGAATTTCAGGACTGTGTTTGCTCGTCATGGTTATGGCCGCGGTTGGCTGCCATAAACCGGTTAGAAACAACCAGCCGACATCAGAGATGATGGCGAATCCCGGGCCGGGCGTTGACGGCCCTGGCCCAGGCGTGCTTTCGTATCAGCCGGCCGTTCCAGTCGTGGGGGCCGCATCGCAAATTCACTTTGTGGGTCCCGACGGGCTCACGGTGCAATGGGACGTATCTGCTCCGGGTCAATTCGACTCCCAGCAGCTTGTCGCGCCCGCTCGCTACAACTTTCCGCAGGGTGCCTTGTATCGGCTGAAGCTGGCCAACATCCCCAGTCGCCCAGGGGTGGAGCGCTTTCCGACGCTGGAAGTTGGCCCGGCCACGCCGCGTTCCGAGGCATTCTTGGCGCACAATGCCATCCCCGTCGAATTCACCGACGAGGACTTCGACC
>JANXQG010000699.1 GCA_025356915.1 Planctomycetota bacterium
GCAGTTTTTCGGCTCTTCCGATTCTAGGTGCGGCCGTAGGGTGGGACCAGCGAGCCTCTGGCGAGTGCCGGCCCACCAATATTCGATAAAGTAATGGTGGGCCGGCGCTCGCTTCGCGATCTGGTCCGACCCTACAATTACCCGCGTTCCGCACCTAGTACCGGAAGAGCCAGTTTTTCTTTTAGGGGGGGATGATTCCATCGAGACGCGATGACGAGTAGAATGTGTTTGGATTGCAGTCCTACTATCTTCATTGGGAGGAGTCATCGTGAAACGCATTGGGATCTTCTTTATTTTGATTGCGTGCCCAGCCATGGCACTGGGGGACGGCGGCCGACCGCCGTATCGGCCAGTGGTGGCAGCGCCTTCTACCACGGTTTACGGTGGTGGTGGCTACGGGGGTGGCGGCGGTGGGCAGACTGCCCAAGGAGCGGCCTTGCAAGGCATGTCGCAAGTCATCAGCTCCGCAGGTCAATACAACCTGGACACTTCGGCGGCTGCCGTCAACTGGACCCAGGCCCAGAGCAATGAGATGCAAAACCGGGTTCAGGGCGTGCAGACCTACTGGGAAATGCGCAACATTGGTGCTGCGGAACGCGAGAAAGAGCGAGGGCCGCGTCCCACACCGGAAGAGCTTGCCCGCCGCGCCCGCGCCGGTGCCCCGCGCGGTTTGAACGCAAGTCAGATTGATCCTGTTTCGGGGGCGTTGTACTGGCCAGGGCCTTTGCAGGACGCCGAATTTCAATCGCAGCGCAGCGTGGTCGATGAGTACGCGGCCAAGTGGGTGAAGTACGGTGGACTGGACTATACCGATCAGACGCAGGTCCGCGAGAACATTGATACCATGTTCGACGGTCTGAAGGCACGGATCAGCTCGATCCCGCCGCAAAGTTACGTCGCCTGCCGTACATTCCTTCAGAGCCTGCTTTACGCCATCACTCGGACCACCCTCTAACCGCGAAGATCAACAAAGGGAGTTTGCCCATGACAACAAAATATATGATTTTGATTCTGACTGCCTGTGGCTGCCTAACCCTGGGTGGTGTGAAGCTTTACGCCGGCGAGACGCCGGTCGCGGCGCTCGCTGCCAAAGACTTGAAATCGGATAACGAGGCCATCAAGGTGAAAGCACTCGATGCGCTGGGTGCCGAGGGGGAAAAGGCTGCCGCGGTCGCCAAGCCCATCGAAGAGTTGTTGAAAGACACGTCGGCCAAGGTTCGCGCCCACGCGGCGATGGCCCTGGGGTCGATCGGCCCCGCCGCCAAGGATTCCGTGCCGGCCCTGGCCGAGTTGCTGAAAGACCCCGACGTAATGATTCGCCGCACCGTAGTACGGGCCGTGCGGGCCATTCACCCTGGCCCGAAGGTAATGATCCCGATCTGCGTCAAGCTGTTGGAGGATCCCGATCCGGCCATCCGCGCGCGGATTATGACCGCCATCGCGGAACACGGTGTCGAGGCGATGCCCGGGCTGATCGAAGCCCTGAAGGACGACAAGGCCGCCTTTTGGGCATTAATCCTTCTACGTGACATTGGCCCCTCAGCCAAAGATGCGCTGCCGGCAATCACCGAGAAGCTGAAGGATAAACGGCCGGAGATTCGTCGCGAGGCCGTGCTTACCCTGGGAGCGTTCGGTGAGGCCGCCCTGCCAGCGATACCGCAGATTGTGACACTGTTGGGCGATGAGCACGCCGGTACCGCCGCAACATTCGTACTCGGACAGCTTGGACAGATTCCCAAGGATGCCGAAGCAACCGTGCGCACCAACGCCAAGAGCGACGACCTCTTGCTAAGCACTACGAGCCTTTGGGCCTTGGCCCGGATTCATCCGGAAGACAAGGAACTGCGTCGCGATACGACCGAGAAGCTGGTGGAGCGTTTGAAGGACAAGAATGCGTTTGTCCGCGTCGCCGCCGCCCGGGCCTTGGCCGCATTGCCGCCTGCTCCGGAAATCACGGTGCCTATCTGGGAAAAAGCCCTGAAGGATGCCGATGAAACCACGATGCGTCATGCCATGGATGCCCTGGCTGCTTTGGGTGCCCGGGCCGTACCGCGATTGATGGATGCTTTGAAGCACGAGAAGTTCCGTGTCGATATTGTTTATGCCTTGGGCCGCATCGGCCCCGACGCAGCTCCGGCCGCGGGCGAACTCGCCAAACTGGTGGAAGACAAGAAGTCCCGCGTGGCTCACGAGGCGATTATCGCGTTAGGCAACATAGGCCCCGGGTCGAAGGACGCGGTTCCAGCCTTGGTCAAGGCCCTGGAGCAGACCGACGACAAGGACCTGAACTTCGCGGCGATCGCTTTTGCCCTGGGCAAGATCGGTCCGGGAGCTGCCGCCGCTGAATCGGTATTGCTCAAACAATTGGAGAGCAAGGATGACAACGTGCGGCTGCTGAGTGCCTGGGCACTGGCCCAGATCCGTCCAGCCTCGGCCGACGTTGTGGCGAAGGCCGTGTCCGTATTGACCGCTGGCCTGACACTGCCGGAGCTACAGGATCGCCTTCTCGCCGCCGAGGCCCTGGGCGGTTTCGGCCCGTTGGCCAAGAGCGCAGTTGATGCGCTGAAAAAGGCGGTAACGGATGAAAATAAAGATGTTCAGGAGGCGGCTGCCAAGGCATTGAAGGCCGTCGAGCAAGCAGTCGCCACAGTGACTGCCCCGATCATGGCCGCCGCCGGACCGCTGAAACCGGGCGACTTCGTCGTCACGGTCGAGGACAAGGTCGAGATCGGCATGAAGGGCAAGCCGGGTGAGATTGTGTCCAAGGGCACGAAGCTCAAAGTGTTGGAAATCCGCGGATCGTGGGTCGGCGTTCGGATCGACGGCAAGGACACGACCGGCTGGCTGCTCTTCGAGCAGGTCAGCAGGCCGTAGAGTAGGAGATCTCTCCCATGGCAACGGTGGAGTTAAGCGTCGTGAAACCCATTAAAATATCACTTGACTTCTTAACAGTCCGGGTCGGAGGAATCGGCCTGACCAAAGATGGAACTTTCCCCATTGCCAAGTGAGGGAGAAAGCCGTCGTGACCGAACAAAACCTTCCCGAAGTAGAACCAACCGCAGTCCTAACGGGCAGTAAGTGGATTTTTGGGCTCTCCCCGGATGAACTTGTCTGCCAAGTGGCGGGCCGGGTTCTTGGCACCCGCCTCGGGGCCGTTTGCCATTTCCTGCCGCTCGCCGCGGAGAAAAGCGATGAAGATGTCGAGCATGTCCATCAACTTCGGATCTCGGTACGGCGGGCCGTTGAAGCGATAAAAATTTTCTCAGGTCTTATGGAAGAGGCCGAGGTCATTGCTTTACAGGATCGTTTACAGAGAATCCGTCTCGCTGCCGATGAGGCTCGTAATTGGGACGTGCTGTACGAGCGGTTCTCGCAGGGTAGTTGCATCACCTCCAAGATCGTAGAGCAGATCAAAGTCCGTCGTAGGGACGCTCAGGAGCCAATCGTTGCGGTCTACCGGGAGATCGCGGCCGACGCTTGCGAGGCCAAAATCGAGAAGTTGATCCAGGAAGTTAAATCCCACTGCCGAGGTGGAGGAAGATTTGGAAGAGAGGCCTATCACTTCCTCCGTCCCGTCGTCAAGAAGTTCTTCCGTGCCGCCGAGTCCGACCTTACCGCAGATGAATCTTTTCATCGTCTCCGTATCCGCACGAAGAAGTTGCGATACACGATGGAAATTGTGGCTTTCGTCTTTGATTCCGCCTTCCGCAAGAAGCTCTATCCCCAGGTCACTCTATTCCAAGACCTGTTGGGCACCGTGAACGACCACGCCACGGCGAAGATGCTGTTTCAAGACTGGCTATCCAAGTCCGAAGACGCAGAGCAGAAGGCTTTCTTGGAGGGGCTGTTGCTGGCGGAAGAAAGGGCGAGCGTGGATCTGCGAGCCGCATTTCTAGCCACATGGACGCCGAAGGTCGTGTCGGACCTGAAGCGGCGGTTCCGGAGCTACCGTTAGCCCGGATTATAGCTTTTTCGCCGCCGCGATGCGCGGAATCCAATCAACGGGCGCCGACCGCCAGCAGGGCGAATGTCCCTGGCTCGGGCACGGCGGTCACGGGGACGAGAATGGCATTGCCGGCAGATAACTGCATCGCCCCAGCAGGCATTGCGGGTTCGTAGATCAGGGGCTCGTTTCACTCTCCCCACCCTACTTCTACGCCTAGAACCGGAAGAGCCGATTTATTCCGCTACATTCTTTTTTGTGTCCGTAGTGTCGGCGGCAACCAGAAACACGGAATGAACCCGGGGAAGTTTCAATCGCACGCGCGTGATGATCTCTCCCTTGCCAGGAACATGCGTATACTCGCTCGGACCTATCTTGCCATCGTGTGGATTCCAAAGTTCCGGTGCGAACTTGCCTCGCAGACGAACCCAGATATCCACGTCTTGGCCGGAAGAATTGGCGAAAAAGTAGATCTTTTGCCCATCTTTGACCTTATGGATATAAGACAGGTTGCCACCCTTGACCATCACGTCCTGCTCGAACACCACGTCGCCGTCCGGCAGTGCTTCGTCGAGGATGGATTTGAGTGCCGCAGCCTGTGGTGAAGGCAGGAACCAAGCCCGGCCACCCTTGGCGTTGCCATGGCACTCCTTCGGGTCGCCGAAGATCGCCGTCACCAATTGACGGACCTCGGCATCCCCGCCGAACTCGGCCGAGGTATCGGGAAGTCGGGTGGTGGCAATCACCTGCCCGCCCTGGTCATAGAACTCCTTGATCTTGCGAAGACTGCTCACGCTGATGGTCCGGGACCCTGGGATAATGAAGACGCGGTAGCGCTCCCAGTTGACTCGATTCTTTAGCAGTATCTCAGCCCCCTCGACCACACAACGCTCGTCGAGTACCTCGGGATGGACAT
Source organism: Planctomycetota bacterium (assembly GCA_025356915.1). Taxonomy (GTDB): domain Bacteria; phylum Planctomycetota; class Planctomycetia; order Pirellulales; family Thermoguttaceae; genus JANXQG01. The sequence continues at coordinate 4,860 of JANXQG010000699.1, forward strand.
AAGTGAAATCTCGCCGCACCGCTAAAGATAGTGCCTCGCTGACGTTCATGTAATCGGCCTCGGGAATATCGACACAGCCCTGATAGGGATCCCCGGGGCCGAACCAAGAACCCGCCTGGAGCGTGGCGATGGGGTAAAGCACCCCGATGTCGGCCACATGTCGCCCGCCTTGTAGCATCCGCTGGAGCCTCCCAATGTACTGGTTGTAGGCTGGCAGTTCGGGACCATAGGTCGCCGCGCCCGGCGACAGGTCCGGCTTGAAGATGATCTTTGCCGGATCGTACCAAACGGCGTGTGGCACCATGGTGTTGATACCCTTGGCAAACTGGTCCATCGCTTCCTTGTAAAGGTTTGCGACGGGCATATTGTTGATGCCACCATAACACTCGGTCACTACCTGCGGCCGATCGTAGTTGCAGGCCGCCGAGCTGACCACCTTGTAGGCGCGGGAGGCGCGGCCATAAGCAAAGACCTGATCGATGCCAGGCATGCTCTGATACTTGAACGATTTGATCAGGTCGCCGACGGTGCCAATCACCGGGTTGACCACTTCCTCCTGATCGGCGTGTCCGGTAAGGCCTATATGATGCGCCGCGCACCAGTCACTGATGGTCTTGACGAATCCTGTGGCGTAGAGTTCGGTGCGCATGCCAAACAGTGCATTGCGCGCCGCGGCGGTGTCGGGGCCGATGTCGAACCAGAGCGCAGGGTAGAGGGTAATGGGATCGGACTGGTGCCGTTCACGGAAACGTTCGTTGAATCGATCGGTCCAGGCTCGGCCGCCCTTGACATGGTAGAAGGCAGGCTCGTCATAAAAAGCACTGTCAATCGTGGTTCCGAAATGCGCCGGCATGGCGTCATGGTAGGCTTGGTAGGTCAATGCGATAAAGGCATCCACGGCCTTCGGTTCCAGATAATCCACCAATCCACCGCCGCCGTCACGAACGCAGGTAAAGATCATTACCTTCCACGCGCCGGCCGGTACATTCCAGCGCAGGGCGCCATCTTTAGCCGCTGCCGTGATGTCGATTCGTTTTTTTGTTGCGGCCTCCATCGCCACCGCGCCCATAAGGGTTCCTCCCGGCAAAGCCTGGGTGAACTCCTTGGGACCGTTTATGTCGGTCGCAAGCATATCGAGTCGCTTGCCAAGCGCCTCGGGATGGCGTGAGGCCAGCAGTCCGCCCGCTGAACCGCTGGGAAACCAGAACTCATCGTAGAGGCACATCTTCATGCCCAGTTTGCCGGCCTCATCGACCGCAACCTTATATTGCTTGAGGAACCCAGGACTCATGAAGTCGAATCCCATGCCCTTGCATGGCAAGATGCCCATGCCATGGTAGCCTGCCGTCTTGCAGGCGGCGACCATGGTCCTGGTCTTGTCCGCATCCAACTTGCCATTCCAGAACCACAAAGGACGGGATTGATATTGAAAGGGTGGATGGCTGAACTCCTCGCGCATCAACCCGGCTCTGCCTAGCTCCGCGCACCATCCTTCACTCGCTGAAAAGCCAAACAACAACCCCATCGCCGCCACAATTATCATCCGATTAATCACAATAAATTATCCTTGGTTTGTTGTAAAACGTGGGAATCGCCAGCCGTCAAAACGCACGCAATTCTTCATCCGGTTCTGGAATCGGTGCCCACGGCATCGCAAGGACGAGCACGGTGTCGTGGGTGGCTAGCACCCGCAAGGATCACGGCGTATTGGGCGCGCTGATCGGGTTGGGCGTTGCGCTGAGCAGAGAAAGGACATGCAGAATCCCGTTCAGTTGAGCCATCCGCGGCCCAAAACGATCGACGAACTCATTGAGCATGAATTCACCTTCCATGAGATTTTCGTAATTGTCGCCGATCTCGCGAGTGAGATTATCGAGAAACTCGGTTTGAACTTTCCCCAATGCCTCGGCCGCCGCGCGACAATTCCTCGCTAAACGAGGGTTGGCCTGCTTCCATTGGCCGAGTTCTTGGGCACGCTGACGATGGGTCGAGCTGATCTGGCCAATCAATTCCTCAAGCAACTCATTCTGACGGTCCTGGCCCGCCACGAGCTGGTATAACAAACCGCTAACTTCCGTGTCACTGGAACGGTTTCCAGCTACCGGCGTGTGGTAAGTCGGCTGGCCAACGTCGATCTGACTGAACAGTGGCGGCCGGCCACGAGATGGGTCTTGTGTCATGCGATCGTTTCCTTCCTTCTCCAGTATAAACAGAAAGCCGTCAATCTGTCGAGGACTTGTCCAAGAATTCTTAGGCAATGTGTGAGACGTGTTAAAGTTGATTCGCCGGTCCGCCCGATTCTCCATCCGCTGAGAGGCTGTTCGGAATGTCGAAATTCATGTCCTATCCCTCCGGGAGATGGGTATTTCCAGGCAGTACCTGTTCGCAAATTTGAACGGGTTCTCTTAAAAACTGGTGCTGCTAGTCCTGCTGATCTGAGTAGACTAGGAAGCTTGTGTTGTTGAGGGGAGATTTGCATGGAGTCAGGCAAGAACATTTCCAAGCTGGCCATCGGTTTTCTCACAGTGATGGATCACCCTCAACATGGGTTGTTTGGCGGCTATCTTGTATTGAATCTTGCTGGTCGCCCATTGGAGTTCCATTGCACTGCGCCGATCAAGCCGAACCGTGCCCAGCAGATTCTGTATGGGCCAACACTGGAGTCGTTCCTGTACGGCGAACAGATTGGCTCCACGCTGTTGGGACACGCCAAGACCAGCCCTTTGGTTGTCTGCACCGATCGCGAGCCGGTTTTGTCCTTGCGCGATTTGATCGACTTGCCAGTTGCTTTGGTGCTGCCGCCCGTGGAACCAGAGGAATTTAACGGAACAGGCTCGGACGCCCATCCTACGGTTACCCTACCGAACGATGACTGTCAGGCTGGAAAGCCTGACGTACCTAGGGTGTTGCGGGTAGATGCGCCGCACGGCCGTGGTCCGCGGTTGATCACCTTTGAGCTGGGTCGAAATCGATTGGCCCTGCCACAGCAGAAGTGTGACGACCGCAAGCGGTTCTCCGAGCGACTCGGCGAGGCCGCTGCGTCGCTCGACCTGTGGGAACCTTTCACGCGCATTCGCGAGGCCATTGAAGAAGCCCAGCAGGCAGCGCGATGAATCGTCAGCCGGATCGTGTGGGGAACGGGATCCAAAGTAGCTGGCACAGTCCCTGTGCCGTCCGCCCTGCGGCCCAAACCGCAGTTTTTCAGAAGCCGGAGGCTTCTGGCGAACGGCAGACGGAGTCCGCCTGCTACTTTGTCGGCCGCGAACCATCAAGCGAACTCTTTCACTGGGAGCAGCCGCTAGCACCGGAGGTGGTTTCTCACGATTTTTGCTTCACAACGGAATCCCTCATTACCGGTTGGAACCGCGCCCTGAAACGCCCCATGGCCATCGAGGTCACAACGGTCCCATTAAACACCGCCGCACCACGGGCAATCCAGATTCCCATTCGCCGCACGTCGATTCGCGTTCGGAGCTTTGATTTTCCCGAGCCGATTGAAACTCCACGCACAGACCAAACGTCAACCGCTGTTTCCCAGGTCCAGAGTCAAGCCGCTGGTGGAACACTGAAACTGAACGCCACGCGCATTCGCCCGCCGCAGGACGTGATCAAGCTGGAAGATCGTCTGCAATATCTTCTGCAACCGCCTTTGGAGGCATTGCTCAGCAATCGCGAGTTGGCGATGCCGTTCCAACCTTTCCCCTTCCAGTTTGAGGGCGTGGCGTTCCTCTATCCGCGGCATGCAGCGATCCTGGCCGATGAAATGGGACTGGGAAAAACCATGCAGGCGATCACGACGATCCGCCTTTTGCTCCGTCGCGGCGAGATCCGCAGCATATTGATGGTCTGCCCCAAGCCGCTGGTAACCAACTGGCAGCGAGAATTTCATCTCTGGGCGCCCGAAGTGCCAACCTTAACGATCGAAGGCGATCAGACTCGGCGTGCTTGGCAATGGCGGCTGCCGGATGTGCCGCTGCGGATCGCCAATTATGAAGTGGTGATCCGCGACCGCGAAATCCTCGCACGGGGCGAAGACGACCGGCCGATTTCTTTCGATCTGGTCGTGCTCGATGAATCGCAGCGGATTAAGAACCGCGGCAGCACCACCAGCGAGGTCGTCCGCGGCTTGTCGCGGCGACGGAGTTGGGCGTTGACCGGCACGCCCGTGGAAAACAGCGCCGAAGACCTCGTCGGTATCTTCGAGTTTCTCGCGCCGGGCTTCCTTTCGCCCGAGATGAAGCCGCGGAAAATGGGCCGCACCATCAGTGACTATGTCTTGCGGCGGACGAAGGAGCAAGTCCTCACCGAGTTGCCGCCCAAAATGTTCCGCGACGCCGACTTGGAACTCACGCCTGAGCAGCGCGAGACCTATCGCCTAGCTGAAGAAGAAGGCATTTTCCGCCTCACCGAGATGGGTGAAGGCGCGACGATCCAGCACGTCTTCGAGCTTGTGTTGAGGCTGAAACAGATTTGTAATTTCGACACCGCCACCGGGGCTAGTTCCAAACTGGAACGGCTCGAAGCGGACCTGGAAGAGGTAGCAGGGAGCGGGCGCAAGGCGATTGTCTTCAGCCAATGGGTGAGCACGATCAAGCGGCTCTCCAAAGCCCTGCGGCGATTCGGACCGCTGGAGTATCACGGCCAGATCCCTTCTTCGCGCCGCGACGGCGTGATTCGCCAGTTCCGCGAAGAACATTCGGCCCACGTCATCCTGATGAGCTATGGGGCCGGTGCCGTGGGACTGAACTTGCAGTTCGCCAACTATGTATTCCTCTTCGACCGCTGGTGGAACCCGGCCGTCGAGGACCAGGCGATCAACCGGGCCCATCGCATTGGCACCAGTGGCCCGACCACGGTCACGCGATTCCTCTCGTTGGACACGATCGAAGAACGGATCGATCACGTGTTGCAGGAGAAGCGAGAGCTTTTTGACACCATCTTCTCTGGCGCCAAAGGGCCCGGCAAGTTGGGCCTCACGCACAACGAGTTGTTTGGGCTGTTCGCGATACCAGGGCCAGGGCGCCGATCGTCTACAATCCGCGCGGCGTGACCTTTGGAGTCTGCCGGCATGAGATGTTCGTCGCCTTTTCCTGCAAGTATACTGTCCGCGGTTGAGATTATCCCAATCCATACCAGCCTGAAGCGCAAGCGAGGCAACGACTTAGCAACCTCGCTCGCGCGTCGGGCTAGTGTCAGTCTCAACCGCGACCAGTAAAGCACCTGCCCCTCGTGCCACCCGTTGAAATCCGAATTCCGAATATCGAAATCCTAAACAAATTGGAAATTCAAAACTCGGAATGACCAAAACACAGATTCCCCGGCAATTCCCGGAACAGGGTTGCTGGCGAGCGAAGTCTCTTCGGACGGCTTGCCATCGAAATCAATAGATGCAATAATATGAGTTCTGCGTGCCAGTTGCAGGGGTTTTGCTTCAGCCGCATGAGAAGAGAAGGCAATTCACCCAATTTTCCTCGGTCTCGCGATTGAAAGCCGGAGTGGCGGAATGGCAGACGCGCTGGACTCAAAATCCAGTACTCGCAAGGGTGTGAGGGTTCAAGTCCCTCCTCCGGTACTCTAAACAGGGAAAGGACTTACGACGATTTGCCGTGAGTCCTTTTTTCATGGGGGCAACGTGTCGGTATGCCATCCGTATGCCCGAATTGCCATCGCAGTTCCTTCGTGTTGCCTGGTTTCCTGGTTTGACACGAGGCTGTTTACGGGGGAGCGGGCATACCAATAACAGTCCGCCGTATGCTCTAGCAGCCGCCGTGAAAGGCCACTGGAAGCTCGCAGGAGCCCGCTCACCTCGGCCACGGCTGTCGGGCGGCCGATTTTCTCAGCCTGTCAGAATCGACGCTACGATGTCCTGGGGCTTTCGCCCCGAAAGCTGCTACCTCTCCGCAGGGCCTTATCACCAAACTTTTCTTTGAGCTGGTCTACAACGGCATCCACCTGGCTCTGTTTCTGCCGCTCCTCGCCGCCAAACAGCATCCCCTGGACCTGCCCAGTGTCGTCCAGGCTGCCGATTCCCCACGGCCACCCCGTCTCGCAACCCGCCCGCGACCGTCGC
>JANXQG010000028.1 GCA_025356915.1 Planctomycetota bacterium
CGGGGGCAAAGGTTATTGTTCGCAAGGGGCAACGGCTGGCCGAGTGGCTTGACGCGAAAGAGAAACGACGGACGGCACCCGTTACCGTCGGAAAGGACGGCACCGACCGCATTGTGATTACCGCCCGGACCTACACCGCCAAGTATCGGGACGGCTCGGGGGTGGTGCAAGAAGTGGCGACCGGCTGCCGGGATGAATCGGCCGCTCGCTCTCTGCTCACCGAATTGGAACGTCGGGCCGAAAAGGTGAAGGGCGGAATTCTGACGGCTGACGAATCGGCCGCAATCGACCAACAGGACCGACCGCTTGCTGAACACTTCGCCGCTTTCCTTGCTCACCAGGGGGCGAAGGGGATAACCCGGATGCAACTGGACAACACAAAAAGCCGGCTTGATCGGGTTGCCGCCGACGCCGGCTTTCGCCGGCTGGCCGACTTGAACGGCACCGCCTTGGAACGCTGGCTGACGGCTCGACAGGGCGAAGGCACGGGGGCCGCCGCTCGCAACGGATACCGGGAAGCCTGCATTACCTTCGGCAACTGGTGCGTCAAGAATCGTCGGCTGACGAGCAATCCCTTCGCCGGGGTTCCGAAGGCCGACGCGAAAGCCGACCCCCGCCGTAAGCGCCGGGCGCTGACGGAAAGCGAACTGGTGAAGCTCTTGGACGTGGCACGCCGCCGGCCGCTGGTTGACGCGCTGACGATTCGCCGGGGCAAGCGAAAAGGCGAAGGGGCCGCCGTCCTACGGGAAGAAACCCGCCGCCGCCTGGAATGGCTCGGGCGCGAACGGGAACTTATTTACAAGACGCTGGTGCTTACCGGGCTTCGCAAGGGCGAACTGGCTTCGCTCACCGTGGGGCAACTGGTGCTTGGCACCCATCCGGCTTTCCTGGTGCTTGACGCTGCCGACGAAAAGAACCGGGAAGGCTCGACGATTGCCATTCGGGGCGACCTTGCCGCCGACCTTCGCCAGTGGCTTGCCGACCAGGCGAAGGCCTCGCAGGACGCCGCGCTGGCCGTGGCAACCGTGGCCTTTGATCGAAACCACCGCAAGCCGGACGGACGGCACCAGGGCGACGCCGGGGGCCTTGCCGGGCACGTTCTACCGCTGCCGGCCGCCGTGCCGACGCTGCCGGCCGATAGCCTGGTCTTCACCGTTCCGGCCGGGCTGGTGCGAATCCTTGACCGGGACTTGAAGTTTGCGGGGATTCCGAAACGGGACGAACGGGGCCGAACGATTGATGTACACGCCATTCGGCACACTTTCGGCACCCTATTGAGCGCGAACGGGGTGACGCCGCGAACGGCACAGGCATGTATGCGACACTCGACTATCGACCTTACGATGAATGTCTACACCGACCCGAAGCTCTTGGACGTGGCCGGGGCCGTGGAAGCTTTGCCGGCGCTGCCGCTGGGGGTAGGGCCGAAAGATAGGCAAGCTGACTCGGCACGAATTGCCGCAAGTGCAACGGGGACCGACAATTCGACGCCTTTCCCGTTTGCACCAGGGTTTGCACCAACCACCGGCAAACCGTGCATATCGGGGTCAACTCTGGACAAGACGACCGACAACAGGGGGGAAGGCCGAAAAGCTGGGGCCGTTGCCGTAAGTGCTTACCCAGTCAAGAGAAAAGACCCACTGACAAGTGCTGTCAACGGGCCTTCAATGTCGGGGCGAGAGGATTTGAACCTCCGACTTCCTGGTCCCAAACCAGGCGCGCTAGCCAGACTGCGCCACGCCCCGAAAGTATTTCCACATGGCTTCCTTCTCCCGTGTTGAAACCACGTCCACGCTATCCTAGCAGATAAGCCTGTGGAAAGCAATTGCTGCTCTTCCGGTTTTAAGAGCCGCAATTACCATGAAATTACCCCGCCTGGCCTTTTCGCACGGCGTGGCTGCCGTCACAAACGTGCTGGCGGATCTGGTCGAATTCTTCGTGACTAGCGAAGGCAATCACCACCTTGCCACGTCCTCGGGCGTCGTGCGTGATCTTGACTCGGAGGCCCAACGCGGCACGGAACTCTTGCTCCAGCGCGGCAACATGGTCCGAGGCGCGACGTGGTGGCTGGGCAACCGTGCCATCGCTGTTTACGACCCCGACAGGCCCCCTATCCGTTGCGGCAATCGCCTCCTGGACCAGCGACTCGATCTGCCGCACGTTCAGACCCTCCTTCTGGATTCGCTCACAAAAAGTGATTTGCTCGCGCTCTTCGCCCAACGGCAAAAGTGCCCTGGCGTGGCCTGGCGTGATCTTGCCGCAGCGCAGGGCGTCCTGCACCTGGCCGGGCAGTTCGAGGAGACGAATCAGGTTCGCGATTGTCGAACGATCCAGCTTCAGCCTCCCGGCAAGTTCCTCCTGGGTGCCTCCATATTGATCGAGGTAACGCTGGAACGAAGCGGCTTTCTCCAGGGCGTTGAGGTCCTTTCGCTGCAAGTTCTCGACGATGGCCAACTCGGCCGTTTGACGTTCGTCGGCTTCGACGATCGTCACTGGCACTTCGGACCAGCCGGCCAAGCGAGCGGCGCGCAGGCGACGCTCACCGGCGATGAGCTGATAGCCACCCTCCCAGGGCCGAACGACCACAGGTTGCAGAAGCCCATGTGACGTGAGGCTTTCGGCCAATCGCTGCAACTCGTCCGGATCAAAATCCTGCCGGGGCTGGTGTGGATTGCGCTGGATGCTTTCAATCGTCAGCTTCAATGGGCCGGCCGAAACACTCTCCGACGGCGGCACCTGCGACAATTCATCGAACGGTCGAATGGGAATCGTGGCTGGCCCGGAGTCGTTTTTCATCGGTGACGCAGCCTCCGTCAATGCGGGACCGCCTAAATGCGGAGCTACGAGCGGCGTAGCAGTTGGCTGGCCGGGCGGGGTGGTGCCGTTCCATCCGGGAAGTTGTCCTAATAGGGCTTCGAGGCCGCGTCCTAGTCGACGTTCTTTAGTCACGATCCAATACCTCCATGCATAGTTCAACGTACGCCCGAGTGCCGCGCGAGCGGGGCGCGTAGTCGATAACCGTCAGGCCGTGGCTGGGGGCTTCCGAAACGGCCACGTCGCGCGGAATTACGGTATGAAACACGATTTCTCCAAAAAAATCCCTTACCTCTTCATCGACCTCCCGCGTCAGTTCCAGGCTCTGATCGTACATCGTCAGGACGATACCGCCGAACCGCAGGGCATGGCCCGCCTGCTGCATGATCTGCCCAATCGTGGCAATCATTTGCGTCAGACCTTCCATCGCGAAAAACTCACACTGGATCGGCATCAACACTTCATCGGAGCTGGCCAGGGCCGTTTTGGTCAGCGGTCCTAGCGACGGAGGGCAGTCGATCAGGACATAGTCATAAGAACTGAATCCGCGGGTCAACCGCTCGCGGAGTTGGGCGGATTGGCTCGCGTCGTCCTTGGTCAAGGTCTCTATGTCTCGAAACGTGCGGCTGCCGGGAAGCAGATCGAGTCCGTGGATGTCGGTTGCTACCACGCCCTGGCGGATCGGTGTGCCGGACAGCAGCGGATGGCTTGTGACCGGTTGCCGACCGAGGCCAGTGGTGGCATTGCACTGGGGGTCAAGATCGACCAGCAGGGTCTGGCAACCAGCCTTGGCTAGCGCGCCAGCCAAGTTCAGAGCGGTGGTTGTCTTGCCCACGCCGCCTTTTTGGTTTGCCACACACAAGGACCGACCCATAACGCCTCCTTCGTAGAACGGACTTCAATCCGTTCAAACGAAGCGGGATTGTAACCACGGATCGGATTGCCAGGAAATGGCAATTTGGAAAAGAAGGTAGGACGAGTACAGCGAGCCCCACCCTACTTCTGCACTCAAAACCGGAAGAGCCACCTATGTTTCACGTGAAACACCCAGTTTCAGCATCCGGAAAACTTCTCCCAGGCATGTTTCACGTGAAACACGCTTTTATTCCAACGGGTTGATTACCAGCCCGCTGAGCAGCTTGGGATAGAAATAGGTACTCTTGGCCGGCATCCGTTCCCCGGTAAGGCTAATGTTGCGGATATGCTTGACCGTGGCCGGCATGACCATGGCCGCCAAGGGAAATTTGCCCGTCTTCAGCCCCTCGACCACCTCTTGGACCAGGTGGACGTAGCGGGGTTTCGGCAGATCCTTGCCGCCCAGCAGGTCATCGACCAGCAGCCGATGAAGCACCGCGACCCCGAGCTCTTGCCATTGGGCGGTATGTTCTTGGGCGACTTCGGCCATTCGGCCGCGGCCAGCTTCGGTAAGATCGGCCAGCACCCACTGCTGGTCCTTCTGCGTGAATAGGCTGATTGTGCCCTGGTTGCTGCCCGTTTCAATATCTTCCCAGACGGCCGGTGCCTGATCTGGCCCCTGGCCAGCCGGCCGGATTGTGAAGTAGGGCGAAAGCCGCGCAGCCAACTCGATGCTCGTCATCGGCGGCAACCCGCGAAACAGGCGGTGGGTGGGCATGACAATTAGGCCCGGGTCTTCCATCCCAATGAACATCATCAACACAAAGTTAGCCGGGTGGTCTTTGCCGAGGCAGCCCGATTCGTAAATCTGACGGCGATACTCGCAGGCCGTTTCGTAGCGGTGGTGGCCATCGGCGATGAAAATCGGTTTAGGCTCAACCACGGCGGCCACGGCGGTGATGGTGCCAATGTCGGTTACCGTCCATACCTTACTCACCACACCCAGGTGATCGGTCGCCATGAACGGGGTCAGGCGGCTGATCGCATCGTCCAGGATTGTCTGCGCCTCATTGGCCGGATCGGGGTAGAGGCCGAAAATCTGGCTCAGGTTGGCCTTCGTCGTGGTCATGAGCATCAGCCGATCGACCTTCGGACCCGGCAGAGTCTCTTCGTGGGGGAATACCTGCCCCTCGCCAAACGGCGACAACCGCAGCCGAGCCATGAAACCGCGGCGATTGTAGGTTACCCCCTCGGCCGTGAATTCCTGATGATAAACGTAAATCGCCGGATCAGGATCCGTGGTGAGCACGCCCTCCGAGCGCCAGTCCTTGTAAAACCGCTTGGCCCGGGTGTATCGGTTATTGACCTCGTCGTCGTCGCCCGGCTCGATCTTATTGAGGATCAGGCGGATGACGTTATAGGGGCTCTTATGGTAGAGTTCGTCCTGTAGCTCGGGACCGATGACGTCGTAGGGCGGCGCGATTACGTCGGCCAGCGACCCGACTTGGCCAAGGTTGTAACGAACGGCGCGAAAGGCTTGAATCTCAGGCATTGCGGTTCCGTAGTGGAAAAAGGATACTGCTCTTTCGAGTTTGAAGACTGCTTGAAGTTTACACTATAATCCATTTCCGGTCGAGCAGGACCACCAGTTCGGCGAGGGTCTCCCGACCCCGCCGGAACCTCAGACCGAAGGTCTCCCGGTGAATAGGAGACTTTCGGTCGGCAGCGAGGCTCGGTCAGAGACCGGCCACAACTCCCGGCCTCGCGCCTCACGCTCCCCGCCCCCCACTCCATACGGTACAATTCGGGTAGGTCGCGTTTCAAGGTTCCGCGTTTCAATGGTTTAACAAGCAACGGAGGTTCATGATGGGAAAAACAGTTCGCGAACGGCTTTACTTGGGCGTTGATATCGGCGGCACAAAGATTCAGGCCTCGCTGGTCAGCGAATCGGGGGCCATTCTGGGGAAGCAGCGGCAATCGACGCCGCGGACCGGCGGACCGGAGAAAGTTTTGTCGATGATCGAAACCGTGATACAGGAAGTACTCATCCAGGCCAAGCTCGAAACGACAGACCTCACGGCCATCGGTGTCGCCGTGCCGGGTGTCGTCGAGCCGAAGTCGGGTTATGTCGTCGTCACACCCAACATGAGCCTCACTGGCGTGTCGATCGGCTCACATCTAGAAGGCCGCTTCCACGTGCCTGTCGCTATTGGCAACGACGGCAACCTGGGCACTTACGGCGAGGCTTGGCTTGGCTCCGCCCGCAAATCGAGAAGTGCCTTGGGCATCTGGGTGGGCACGGGCATTGGAGCGGGGTTGGTCCAGAGGGGGCGGATGTGGCGCGGGGCACGCGAGTCGGCCGGAGAGATTGGGCATATCATCATGCAGATTGGCGGCCCGCTCTGTGGTTGCGGTAATCGTGGTTGCTTGGAGGCATTGGCTAGCCGCACGGCGATCGAGCGCGATATCCGCGCGGCACTAGAGGCCGGCGGCACAAGCAAATTGACCGAGCTTTCCGGCGGCGATCTGAGCGTCATCCGCAGCGGTGCCATCCGCAAGGCGTTGAAGGCCGAAGACCCGTTGGTGACCGGCATTCTGCATCGTGCCGCCGAGACGTTGGGC
>JANXQG010000139.1 GCA_025356915.1 Planctomycetota bacterium
AACCGCTCTTCTCGCGCATGTAGAGCAGGCCGTCGCGGCCGAGGGCCGGCGGTTCGGACGTTGCCAGATTGCTCAATGGGGTGAAGCGGCCGTCCAGTGTCAACCGTACCAGCGCGGGGTCAGGCGCGAGCTTACCACTGCGATAGTCGCTGGCGACGAAGTAGATGGCGTCGCCGACAACGGCCGGTTTGCTATAGGACCATGTGCTGAAATGTTCCATCACGGGCACCCCTCGCCCCGCAGCGGCATCGCTCCGAGGATACTGGCCCGTGCGAAGGTCTTCAGCCGTAATGTTCCGGTTACTGGTGTCAAACCCTGCCACCGACCGGACGAACTCGCCGTTGGGCGCGAACTCGACGATGTTCTCCATCACCAAGGCGTAGAGGTGCCCCAGGCTATCGACCAGCAGAGGTTGCGAATTGACTGAAGGGGCGACCGCGTAGCGCGCCGCGATTGCGCCGCCGGGCGAGTAGCGGACGAGCGAGTATTGGCATTCCCGCAAGTCCTGCTCGCTGCGAAAAGAACGAAATGTCGCGTACATATTGCCGCGCGCATCGGAGATCACGTAGTCCATAAACCGCGTGTGGGGAAAGCCTGGGGCCGGCATCTCAAGTCGTCCCCACTCGCTGACCGTGAACACGAACGCGAAGAACTTGATCGAGGTCTCCATCGTGCCGCCGCCCGAATAGCCCACGTGGATCGTGGCCTGGTTCCAGCCGTGCTTGACGGGCAGCTTCCAGTCGGCCGTGTGGCTCTTGTCATCGGGCTGACCTTCCCAGCGGGCTCTGCTGACGGTGACCAGGTAGTCATGCCGGCTCGTGTTGCGCGGGGCAAGGTTCTGGATCAGCGTGCTATCGACCGACATGGAAATTGTAACGGTCGGCTCCTCCCCCGGTCGCCCAGCCGCCGTCACGGAGCGGATATCGAGTCCTTCCGAATTGAAGGCATGGTATTGCGAGTACGACCGGGTTGCCAAGGCGATGACAGATCCCGACTCGCCTCTGATTTCGCAGCTCTTTAATGGATTGCCGTACGCGATCCCCGTCGTCGCGTAAAGAGCGACGGTGGCGGCCATGGCGATGAAACGCCGTTCCAACTTAGACTTCATGACGTGCCCTGTCCTATACAGATACTCGGCAACGACCAATTTCATTATATCCGTCCGCGCGGCCCAACCAGTTCGATCCGATGGGAAGTTGGCTGGTAGTCAACTTCCAACTGAGAACGAACCGCTTTCTGCCGAGCGGAATTACGTCATCTTCGCAGAGTGCAGTCTTCTAAGTCTACCACACAACGTCATGTTTGTTCCCGTTGCAGGGGGGGGCTGTGCTGATTATGCCAATCGCATGGGGGGCGGCGACTATGATGGTCAAATGTCAGACCCAAACCCCCCCTGTTTTGTTAATATCAGTTGAAAGTATACAAAAGCCCAACCTGGAGTTATAATAGAGCCTCGCAACCCGAGCGCCACGCTTTTCACCGGCAATCGCTACGAAATCCGACCGGCATTGGACCTGGCGGGGTGAATGCAGACAATGAATAGCTAACGACTCCACAACCCTAATTGAACGAACCCTTGAACCCCATTTCCATGAACCAATACATCACCATCAAATCGCTGACGTCCTTCGTGGCTGCCGTGCTACTGGCACTTCCCGCCAGCGTCTCCGCCGCAAAGCCGAAGGGCAACGTAACCAACCCGGATTTCACCAAGGGCGAATCCATTCCGAAGGGATTCAAGCACGATTGGAATCTCGGCGCCACGGGCGCCCGCGGCTGGATGTTTCCTGACAAGCTTGTCACAACCGATGCGCGCCAGATCAAAATCACCAAGGTCGCCAAGGGTTCTCCCACCGATGGCACACTCGCGGTGGGCGACGTGATCCTGGGCGTCGGCGGCAAGCTTTTCTCCCACGACCCACGCACGGAGTTTGGCAAGGCGCTCACCGTTGCGGAGTCCGAGGCCGGCGGAGGCAGGCTCGTGCTGACCTGCTGGCGCGGCGGCCGTTCAGAAGAAGTTGCGATCAAATTGCCGGTCCTCGGCGCCTACAGCGCCACTGCCCCGTTCGATTGCCCGAAATCGAATCGCATCTTCGAGCAGGGCTGCGCGATGCTGGCGAAACGCGTCGCTGCTCCGTCCTATCATCCCGACCCGATCATCCGTTCGTTGAATGCGCTCGCGCTGCTGGCCAGCGGCAAGCCGGAATATCTTCCCATTGTGCGGAAGGAAGCGCAGTGGGCTTCCGGCTTCTCAGTCGAGAGCATGGCAACTTGGTATTACGGCTATGTCACCATGTTCCTGGCCGAATACAAGATGGCCACCGGCGATGACTCAGTCATGCCCGGAATACGGCGGCTCGCACTGGAGGCGGCCAATGGCCAAAGCATGGTCGGCTCGTGGGGGCACAAGTTCGCCCGGCCCGACGGTCGGTTGGGCGGCTACGGCATGATGAATTCACCGGGTGTGCCCTTGACCATCTCGCTCGTGATGGTGCGCGCTGCCGGAGTCGACGACCCCAAGGTTTCCCTTGCCATCGAGCGCAGCGCACGGCTGCTGAGGTTCTATGTCGGCAAAGGATGCGTTCCCTACGGCGACCACGCGCCGTGGATGGAGACCCACGAAGACAACGGCAAGTGCGGCATGGCCGCCGTGCTTTTCAACCTGCTGGATGAACCCAAGGCCGCCGAGTTCTTCGCGCACATGAGCCTTT
>JANXQG010000144.1 GCA_025356915.1 Planctomycetota bacterium
GCCGGTGTCGATCACCGTCGGCGCCAATCGGTAGAAAAGATCGTTTATCAACGTGCTGAATGGCTTTCCATGACTTTGCTTAAGCCGCTGTTCGCCTCCCTCTCGATTCTCCTTTTCGCGATCTCGACATCGGCCAGCGATAACATCACTTTGCGGCATCTGAAGGCTGGCTGGGACAAGCCGGCACGAACCTATAAGCCGCATACCCGCTGGTGGTGGCCGGGAAACGCCCTGAACAAGGCCGACATTACCTGGCAGCTCGAACAGATGGCCGGGCAAGGCATCGGCGGCGTCGAAATCATGAGCGCATGGAAGGTGTATGAGAAGGGGAACGTCGAGTATCTTACACCCGATTTTCTCGATCTCGTGAAACATACTGTCCGTGAGGCAAAGCGGCTGGACATGGAGGTCGCCATCACTTTCAGTCCCGGCTGGGGATTTGGCGGATCGTGGGTTCCCAAGGAGGATCAGAGCAAGGTGCTCTGCATGGGTAGCACGGAGCTGAATGGCGGAACCCATTTTGATGCCGCCTTGCCGCTGCCTGAATGTCGCATTGGCAAACATCCAGAATTGATGGCTTCCGATCCGCCGGGTAAGATCGTTGCCGTGGTCGCGGGCCGGATCGTCGGAAAGGACCAACTCGCCCCCGATTCGCTGACGGTGCTCACCGATAAGCTGAAGCCGGATACCCATGCACTCGCGTGGGACGTGCCGCCGGGCCGCTGGCGGCTGATGGCTTTTTGGCTGGAGTACACCGGGCAAGAATGCTCCGCGCAGAGCTTCCAGCCGCGGCCGATGGTCATCGACCACCTCAATCCCGGAGCAGTACAGCGTTACTGCGAACATCTGGGTGGCGTTTTGCAAAAAACGGTCGGCGATGAGTTCGGCTCGACCGTCGATTCGTTCTTCTGCGACAGCTTTGAGGTCCATCCGCTGACCGGTTCGCTGATTTGGAGCGACGACACTCTGGCGGGCTTCAAGACATCCACCGGCTACGATCTTACCAAATACTTGCCGGCGCTCTGGTGCGATATTGGCCCATTGACGCCGCGAGTTCGCTACGACCTCGGTGACTATCTGCACCGCCTCGGATTGAAATCGGTTTTCAAGACATTCAACGATTGGTGCGACGCCCACCATGTCCAGGCGCGGATTCAGCCGCACTATCGGTTCACTCAAGAGCTGGTTCAGGGGGCAGGGGCGACGGCTCGGCCTGAGACCGAAGTCACCACCTGCCGCTTCGAGCCGGTGGCCGACCCGCGCAAGGCGACGGTTTCCGGCGCTCGATTTTATGGACGAGACTTTGTATCGGCCGAGGCCTACACCTTCATTCATCCCGCGCGCTACCGCACCGATTTGCAGGATCTCAAGATCGCCACCGACGCATTCTTGCGCGACGGAATCACGCAGATCTACAATCACGGCTATTTTGCCTCGCCCGAGCCTTACGTGGCCCCCAGCCGCGATTTTCCCTGGGCAAATCGTATCAGTCACTGGAATACCTGGTGGAAATACTATCATCATGTGGCGAACTACGTGGCGCGATGCTGTTTCCTGCTGCGGCAAGGCCAACCGGTGGCCGACGTGCTCATCTACTCGCCTCAGGCAACTGCATGGAGCAAGCGAGCTATCTGGGGAAGCACGCGGCGCGTGATGCCCTATGGCAATCTTGCCAAAACGCTCGTGGCCAACGGCTATGACTTCGACATTGTCAACGACGATCTTTTGCAGCATCGCGCCGCGTTCCGCAACGGGCGGATCGAAATCAACGGACTTGCCTATCGCATGTTGATCTTGCCCGGTACGACCGTCGTGCCGATTGGAACGATGCGAGCCATCGGAGACCTTGCACGCGCGGGCGGCACGGTCGTGGCACTCGACCAATTGCCGCAAACCGCCGCGGGACTTCAGAACCATGAAGCGAACGACCGTGAGTTACAGAAGATTACAGGCAATTTGTTCGGTTCGGGTGAGGCAAAGCCTAACGGCGGGATCTTTTTGCCGGAATACAAGATCGGTTCTGCCGTCTTCAATCCGGGCCGGCAACCTTGTAAGCCGCCGCCGCCGCTTGACGATCCCCAGCGGCAATTGCTTGGCCTGCTCAAGCAACTTGCGCCGCCCGACTTTGCCCTGACCGGCGGCGTGCAAAGCGATGGCCTGACATTCATTCACAAGCGGATCGACGACGTGGATGTCTACTTCGTCTGCAATATCCAGCCGAATCCGGTCGTCACGGAAGTCACATTCCGCGTTACCGGCAAGGCGCCGCAGCGTTGGAACGCCATCAACGGCCTGATCGCGCCAGTAGCCGATTATCGCTCAGACGCCGGCGGCACAACCCTTGGCGTGGAGTTTGAGCCGTGGGAGTCGGCATTCTTCGTCTTCGTCCCCGGCAGCGTCCCCGCGGCACAACCGGTCGTTGCAAACGCCCCCAAGCGGCCGAAGCTCGAGACTTTTCCCATCACCGGCACCTGGCGGATGAAACTCGCGGGGCATGGTTTTGAGACCTTGGAAGCGAATGTTGATTCCTTGGCATCGTGGACCACCGTCCTGCGGACTCGCCATTTTTCAGGAACCGGCCGCTATGAAATCGAATTCACTCTGCCCGCCGAACGACCGGCCAAGGGCGCTCGCGTGCTGCTTGACCTGGGCCAGGTCGGCAATATCGCGGAAGTCGAACTCAACGGCGAGCCGATCGGCGTGGCCTGGATGGCACCCTATCGGCTCGACGTTACCCATGCGATCCATGCCGGGAATAACCGACTGACAGTTCACGTTACGAACACGCTCATCAACTACGTGAGCGGTTTGAAAGAGCCGCCGGATGTGCCAGCCGACCTGCAACCTCGCCTCGGTGCAGCCAACCCGGCGATCTACCCAATGGGCAGTTGGGGCCAGCGTGAAATGAATGAAACCGACCTGCCCCTTTCCGGACTGATGGGGCCAGTGCAGATCCGATGCTCCATGCGGTCAACGAGCGATTAAAGGTTGCTTTGGGCGTTGACTCGGACGTCTGACTCTCCGCATCAAGGCCGACTCACCTACGCTCGGCCCAGCCTACTACTTCTGAGCCGTGCGAGCATCCAGCGGATTGGCGGCAGGAGTACAACCATCAGGCCAAGACAGCCGATCAGGACCGCGATCAATATCCAGCCTAGAGAAAAATAGGGATAGCCGAAGTTCCACATAGTTGGCCAGGCTAGCACGGTGCCTGCGGCAGCCAGGCAGAGAAAGGGGCCATACGGAATCTCTTTTTCGCCGTGGAGCATCAGCCGGCCAAGGCCCACAATCACTCCGGCCAGGGGCGCGATAAAGAATACAACGACTGTCGCCTGCCAGCCGAGAAAGGTGCCGATCATGGCCAGGAGCGTGACGTCGCCAAACCCCATCGCTTCGCGGTGCAGGACGGCACTCCCCAGAATGCGAACAATCCAAATCAATCCGCCGCCGATCGCGATTCCTGCCAGGCCGCTTGCCAGTCCGGCCCAAGGGGGTCCGCCGATCGACCAAATCTTGGCGATGATGACCGAACCAAGCACTGCCAAGGCGAGAAGTGCATAGGTCATCCGCTCACGAACCATGCGCGCAGTGAAAACCTTGACCGCGCGGAGATAGCCGTGCCGCGTGTACCAGCATCCCGGTGCCAGAGCCAGGCACCATGTACAAAATGCCGCAATCGCCGCAGCCAAGGCGGGCCAGCCCGTACACGCGGGCAATTGCCACGGCGGCACATAGCGAACGGTAGTCGGATCGTCCGGCGACGCGGGAGCGTCGTCAGGCGAAGTCAGCCAAACGGAGGTCAACATCGGTTGATGGAAGATCCCATTCGGAAGTTCAAACGACTCCGGCAGGAACGCAAAGGGCCATAGCGTCACGATCACAAGGCCCGCGAGTGTGCCAGGAATCGTCACCCCGTCAGGGATCGTCATCTCATCGATATCAATCCAGAAGGCCACGAGCATGAAACAGAACAGAACCAGATGGGTAAAGAACTGCTCGTGGCGGATGGCAGGAAAGGCGATGTTTCCAGGATCGAGGATCACGACGAGCTTATGAACCTGCGGCGACAAAAGGCCATAACGGACGACCTCCCACCAATAGAGAAGTGCG
>JANXQG010000506.1 GCA_025356915.1 Planctomycetota bacterium
TGGCGTAGGAAATGAATGGGCACGAGTTTCCAGCTTCGAGGCACCGGACACATTGTGGGATGGAACGAGTGAATTCCTTAAGTTGGTTCGTATGGGGACGATCGCAGCAAGCCCCAACCCCGTTTGCCCCACTTTTGGTTAGATTCACTTCTACTGTTCGGCGTAGGTCTCTAGGCCCAGCCGAAAAGCCTTGTCGATACCCACATTTCCGTCGAAGAAAAACCGCAAATTCCCCGGAAAAACCGGTGTCCGGCAATCCCACGCGGCGTTTTTTAGACATGAATCGAAAAGTAAGTGAACGAAAGTGTCGTATTTCCCGTAGAATTCGATGTTGTTCTGCAAAAGATGTGGGTAACGACAAGGCCGAAAAGCCCGGCTGTAGGTCTCCGGGTCAGCGGTGTGTGGCTCGGTCAGAGACCGGCCGCAACAATGCCCTTTCAGTAGTCGGTGGACTATGATATAAAGGTAAGGTGGGTGATATGAGGGTGAGGTTCCACAGTAGGGCAGTCGCTTTTGCTTCCTACTGTGGAACGTAACGGACTACGACTCGGTCGGCCAGGATATGAAGACAGCCTCTAAATCAAAAAATCGAGCCGCAAAGGCTTCCCCGGCAATTGCTGCAAAGCGATTTTCGGGCAGCAAGACGGAAGTAGTTCTGGCGGCGCGGTGGGTGCCTGTAGTTGACGATGACCGGATCGCCCTAATGGCACTGTCTGGCGCGTTGTTACGGACGGGAATCGCCGCTCGTCTCTGGCGGCCGTTTGAAGATTCGCTCGCCGACTCCCGCTGTCTCCATCTTTTTGGCACGGCCGCCGAGTTCCTGCCGGTTGTAGAATCTGCCCGGCGAAGTGGGGTCAAGGTCGTGCTTTCACCGGAATCGTGGCAAGACGACTCAGAGGGTGGCCCCTACCCCCGCGGATGGCTAAAAAAGAGTGTGGCATGGTTCGCAAAAGCCGGGCGAGGGGTCTTTTCCAAGACACCGGCTTGGCAGCGCGAGCTTTACGCGGCCGTCGACTTGCTGTTGCCCAACTCGAACATTGAGGCCCAGCAAATCGCCCGCCGGTTCAATCTTCCGCAGGATCGCCTCCGCGTGATCCCGCACGGCGTGGATCCGCGGTTGGCCCAGGCTGACCCGGAACTTTTCCGTCGGCATGTTGGCGTTCGCGACTTTGTGCTATATGCTGGTGCGATTGAGCCTAAGAACCAACAGTTAGGTTTTCTCTGGGCCATGAAGAACGTCGATGTTCCGGTGGTAATTCTCGGCGATGTTGCCCGCCAGTGTGATTGGTATCTTGACGAGTGCCGTCGAGTGGCCAGTTCCTGGGTTCAATTTCTCCCTCAACTGGTTGGCAATGACCCGCTGATGGCCAGCGCTTATGCGGCCTGTGGCTGCCTAGTCGTAGGAAGCGGCGTTGCAGCACCCGAGCGGATTGCCCTCGCGGCCGGTGCATCTGGCACGCAGTTGGTCTTGTTTGAAGGGGGCTGCGGCAGTGAATATTTTGGCCAGCAGGCTGTCTATATCCGGCCGGACGACGTCTCTGGCATCCGCTGCGGTGTGCAGGCGGCCTTGGATCGAAATCGCAGCAAGGATTTGGCCGAGCATGTCTGTACCTACTTCTCCTGGAATGCGGTCGCCAGGGCGTTGCGGGCTGCCTATGGACAAGTTTGGCGTACTCCCGAGAGGCATACTCTCGATAAGGGTTTGCAAGCGACCGGGCAGTAGACGTATTGGAGATTTATTGGAAATCCGAGACAAACGGACCATGATCGCACATATTCGCCAACCCAAACAGCGGCAGTCAGCAACCCCCATCATTCGCGCCCGGCAGATGGTGGCCGAAACGCTCTTGTCGGACGAGCCAGCCAAACCGCAACGTCATGCCATCATGCGAAAAATCCTGTTTTTCGGTGGTCTGGCTGTGGTGGCTGCCTTGGTCTATTATTTGTGGCGATAGGCCCTTTACAAATGCTCCTCGGAAAGAAAGAATAGGGGAGTCAGTAAACCATACACGTGACCGGCGGTCCTCTCGGTATTCTGGGGTGGCCGCAGTTTTTTTTATTAGTCATCCGCCCTGGCTTGGAAATAGTAGACGAGGAATTAGCATGTCGGACCGCATCCCCATGACTCGGACCGGATACGATAAGATCAAAGCAGATCTCGAATATTTGCAGGGCGTGGAACTGCCTAAAGTTCTCGAAGGCCTAGCGGCCGCTAGGGCTGAAGGCGACCTTTCGGAGAACGCCGAGTACCACGGCCGCCGGGAAAGCCATGCTATGTTGGAAGCACGCATCGGCGCGATCCGCGACAAGCTTTCCCGTGCCGTGTTGGTCGATCCTAGCCAGTTCCCCAAGGACGAGGTTTCGTTCGGATGCACGGTCGTGGTCAAGGATCTCGATTTTGGCGACGAGGAAGAGTTCACTCTCGTCGGTGCTGGCGAAGAAGATTATGACACGGGCAAAATCCTCATCACGAGCCCCCTCGCTCAAGGACTTAACGGAAAAAAGGTCGGCGAACGTGTCGAGATTCCCGTGCCGCAAGGCAAGGTACGATTCGAGATACTGAAGATCGGCCCGCCGAAGTAGGAGTCTCTGGATGAAGAACCTTCCTCCGCACCCATTAGGAGAACTGGGAAGTCCAATCAATAGAACGGAATTTATTCCGTTGTCTTTCCTGCGGATCGGAATCGGAATTGGTTTCGGGGTTGTGTTATTAGCCGTGGTAATCGTTGCGATTTTCGGCGAGCCAGCCAATCGGCCCGTGCTCGCCGCGGAGTCGCTGGCAGAGTCGGGCGTCGAGCCATTGAAAACCTTCGCCGGCATCCCGCCGGTCGCGTATCTGGTCCAACAAATCGGCGGTCCCTACGTCCATGTCGAAGTGCTCGTGCAGGCAGGACAAGATCCTCATATTTTCGAGCCGACGCCGCGGCAAGTAATTCGCCTCGGTCAGGCTCGGCTCTTCTTTCGTGTCGGCATGCCTTTTGAAGACCGTCTGATTGAACATGTTGCCAAGGGATCCTCGCACTTTACCATCGTTGATACCGCCGCCGGAATTGCCACTCGGGCGTCAAGCTGTGTCTGCGAAGACACTCACTGCGATCACGGCCATGACCAAGCGGACGAAGACGATGGCAAGGACGAGGATAAAGAGGAGGACGAAGTTCAAGCTGATCCCCATGTCTGGCTGTCGCCGCCGCTTCTGAAGACGATGGCGGCCCATGTGGCCAAAGCCCTTTGCCAGGCCGATCCGCGGCACGAGCAGGTCTATCGGACGAACCTGAATGCGCTCCTTGCCAAACTTGACGCCCTGGATCACCGCATCGCACAAAGCTTGTCGCCTTACCGCGGACAGGCATTTTATGTCTTCCACCCGGCCTTTGGATACTTTGCTGACACCTACGGACTTCGGCAAGAGTCGGTCGAGGTTGAAGGCAAGCCGCCTACGCCGCGGCAAATCTTTGACCTCATCAACAAGGCGAGGAACGACCGCGTGAAGATCATATTTCTGCAACCGCAGTTCAATCAACAGATTGCCGCCTCGATTGCCCAAGCGATTGGCGGCGCGGTGATACCGATGGATTCCACGGATTATGATGTGGTGGCCAACCTGGAGGATGTCGCACAAAAGATAGCCGCTTCAAATCGTGAGAAGACCGAATGACGCCAAAACCGGTGATCGAAGTCCGCAATGTCAGCTTTTCCTACCAGGCCACGCCCGTTCTGGATGACGTAAATCTGACGATCTACGACCGCGAGTCGGTCTGCATTGTCGGACCCAATGGCGGCGGCAAAACAACCCTCCTGCGGCTCCTGCTGGGCCAACTCCGGCCGACGCAAGGTGAGATCCGGATCTTCGGCCAACCGCCCCAACAGGCCCGGTTGCGGCTTGGCTACATGCCGCAGCGGGCCGAATACGATCCAATGTTTCCGGTAACGGCGATCGACGTGGTGCTGATGGGGCGACTGGGGCAGCCCGGGCTGCGCGGGTGGTTTGGCTGGTATGACGCGAGCGATCAGCGTGCGGCATACGAGGCATTGGAACAGGTTCACATGGTCGATGCGGCCAAGCGTCCGTTCGTCGCCCTTTCCGGCGGGCAGCGGCAGCGAGTGCTGATCGCGCGGGCACTCTGTTGCCATCCCGAGTTGCTGCTTCTGGACGAGCCGACCGCCAACGTCGATTCGCTTGTCGAGGCCCGGCTATTCGACGAGCTTCGCGAGCTTGGCCAGCGAATGACGATCGTGCTGGTGTCGCACGATCTGGGTTTTGTGACGAACCTGGTACAGAGGGTGATTTGCGTCAATCGGCAGGCGGTGGCTCATCCCACCAGCCAGCTTACGGCCGACTTGATTCGCGACATGTACGGTAGCGACGTGAACATGGTCCGTCACGGTGAAGTGATGTGCCATCGGGAGCATGTGCATGAGTGATTTTATTAGAGCTTTCTTGAGTCCCGAGGTTCCGGTAATTCGCTATGCCCTGATTGCCGGGCTGTTGTCCAGCGTGGCGTTGGGAATCATCGGCACGTACGTCATCACGCGGCGGATCAGCTATATCGCCGGTGCCATTTCGCACAGCGTGCTGGGCGGTATCGGCGCGGCCCTCTATATGCAGGTGGTCTGGCATTGTCGGTGGTGCGATCCGATGTTTGGTGCCGTGATTGCGGCCTTGGCCTCGGCCCTGTTGATCGGTGGCGTGAGTCTCCATGCGAAGCAGCGAGAAGATACGGTGATCGGAGCCATCTGGTCGGTTGGCATGGCGATTGGCCTATTGTTTTTCGCCAAAACGCCCGGTTACGCCGACCCCATGAGCTACCTTTTTGGCAATATTTTGCTGCTGACTCGCGGGGATCTGCTTTGCATCTTGGCGTTGGATGCTTTGGTGATCGTTCTGGGCGTGGTATTCTACAACAAGTTTCAAGCCGTCTGCTTCGATCAGGAATTTGCCCAGCTCCGCGGTGTCCGCGTGAATGTGTACTACATGCTGCTGCTCTGCCTGACCGCGTTGACGATCGTGATCCTGCTTCGCGTGGTGGGCATCGTGCTGGTAATCGCCTTGCTAACTCTGCCGGCAGCGGTGGCGGGGCACTTCTCTCGGCGGCTTTGGGAGATGATGGTTCTGGCCGTCGTGGCTTGCATGATCTTCACCGTGGTCGGCTTG
>JANXQG010000158.1 GCA_025356915.1 Planctomycetota bacterium
GTCAGGCTGGAAAGCCTGACCTACAGCAGCTTTGACATCTTGGCGGGTGGTTGATAATAATGTGCTGCCTTCGAGTCCAGTAGGCCGAAGCAAGCCAAGAAACGAAAAACGCCGCCGAGAACTTTTGGCTCATGGCAGCGCTTGGTCGGTGGAATTTTACTGAATGATCAGTTGTGCGAGTCGAATCTTTGCACGTAACCAGCGGGAACGACTTCCGAACCGCTGGAACTGCTACCCAGCGACGACGGCGACAAGCCGCTGGTACTCCGCGGCGAGAAATCGCCCGAAGTCCGTGTGCTGCCAGGTCGGTAGGCTGGCTCGCCGGAGTCGGAACCGGCAGGTGCCACACCGCTGGACGGATAGGGGCTTGTGGCCTTCGGTGTAGAAGTGGAGTTGGCCGGCTGGCTATAAACCGAACCGGCGGCGGGTGTATAAGGATTGCTGCTCGGGGGCAAGCCGCTCGCGGCACTGGTGCCAGCCACACCGCGAGTATCTGCGACCGAGTTGGCCGGCATGCCCGATGATGGTGTCCCAGCGGGAGCCGAACCATAGCGGTCGCCATCGCGATAACGATCGTCGCTTCTGGCAGTCGAAGCTGATCGAACCGGGTTGCTATACGAACTGGTCGCACCCGGTAACTGCGAACTGCCCGTGCCACTGGCTGCGGCTGGAGCACCATAGTTTGGGGTAGTATTGGGAGTAGCACCCGCACCATAACTTGGCGTCGCACCGGTATTGTAATTTGGAACCATTCCACCATACGGGGCACTAGGCGCGGCGGAAGTCCGGGCTGGTGTTCCATATCCGCCTTGCGGAGTTGCATAGCTGTTTGAGGAGGCACCCGGCACGGGGCAATTGTCGCCCGTGCATGGCGGAGTTCCGCCTGCGGGAGCTGCGACAGGTGTCGATGCACCATACGGGGTCCCGGTCTGCGGATAAGATGACTGCCCGTAAGGATTGGCCGCAACGGTCGGATACTGAACGCCAGCGGGTAACACCGAGGATGGCTGCGCATTTCCGTAATTGGCATACGGGTTCGCCGATGTGCCGCCCGGTGTGGCTGAATATGAACTGGGTGCTGCGGAATTATAATTGCTTGGGTAAGTGCCACTAGGCCCGCTCGTTGCGACCGGACTGGTGTACGGACCAGCGGGAGCTGTACCATAGCTGCCGCCATAGGGATTCGGCGAAGTGGCCACACCCGATGGAGCATTACTGCCATAGGGCGAGTAGGGGCTGGCGGTCGGGCTGGTGCCGTAGCCGCTGGGCGACGAACTAGCCAGCGACGAAGGTCGGGCTGGTGCCGCCGCTACTGAAGAATTCGGAGAGGTTGTGCTACTAGTGGTCCGGAACGGATTCCACCACGTGGGCGACCAGCTACTGCCGCTTTGGCAGCCGGTGAGTGCCACCACCGACAACAGAGCCAATGCACCCCGGGCAATCGAGCTACGCATTTCATGTGTCCTTTGAAATGGACAAGAAGTCCGTTCCGCCCACGCGGCGACTTTCTTGTCTCTGGTCCGCATCAAAATCTTCATCCGTGAAAATTGGCAATAACTCGAATGAGAGACTGCCCACCCTCTACATCGAACTTGAGCGATTGTCCGGTTCATTCCTTTTTTTCGGAATTTGCGGTTTGTATCACTTAATCGGGCAAAAGCGAAGAATTCGGGCGGATTGTACCCTCCACTCGGATTGGGTCAATGGCAATTTGAGGAGTTTTGGGGAAAAAACAAGAAAATTGCCGGCCGGGAACTAAATCGGGCGCAACTTCGTCTATAATTCGTTCGAGCAGTTGCTCTTCCACACTAATCTCCCGGCACGCGGAGCCGACACCATGGCCGAGAAGATCGTTCACAAGCTCCACCTCCTGATCGAGAATGAATGGTGATATATGCGAAATACAATGATTCGAGGAACGATTGCGCTGGGTACCTTGCTCCTGGCGACCTTTGCCGTCCGGGCGGAAAACGTCGATCTCTCGACCGTCCCCACCCGCAATACGGTGCAACTGACGATCTACAACTCCGAAGACCTGACCCTCGTGCGCGAAACCCGCAAGGTGAGCTTCAAGCCGGGTGCTAACCCCCTGCAATTCAGTTGGGCCAATACGCTCATCGACCCAACGTCGGTCGAACTGCGGTTCCTGACGCACAAAGACAAGCTAACCCTGCTTGACTCCACCTTCCCGCACGCCAAGCCGCAGATGGTCTACTGGAACATCCAGAGCGAGTTGGACGGCGAGGCGATGGTCGAGATCACCTACTTTACCAGCGGCATCAGTTGGTCGGCCGATTACCTGTGCATTGCCAACCCGGCCGAGACCGACATGCGCCTCGAAGGGTTCGTACGGGTACACAACAATTCGGGCGAGGAATACGAAGATGCCCAAGTTCGACTGGTGGTTGGCCGGATCAACCTGGTTCAGAAAATCGCCGAATTGGCCCGCATCACGCCCCAGCAGGTTAAAGACATGGAGGATAATGAGCGGGCCAGCTTCAAGAGGCCCGCACTCAGGAAGGCGATGGAGAAATCTGCCATCATGGCCCCCGAAAGCAGACTCGAGGAGCCTAAGCAGGTCATCAAGGAGGGGCTGGGCGAGTATTTCATTTACACGATCGAAGGCACCGAGACGATCCGCAACGGTTGGTCGAAGCGGATGCGAAGCCTTGAAGCGCCCAAGATACCCTTCAAGATCCAGTACCGCTACCGCCCAGTGGAATACGGCGACCAACTGGTGCGGATGTACCTGTTGACCAACGACAAGGACTCGAAACTCGGCACCACGCCACTGCCGGATGGTGTCGTTCGCGTCTTCCGCGAGAACGGCCGCGACGGGCTAAGCTTCCTCGTGGCCCAGCCGGTCAAGTACATTCCAATCGGTGATAAGATCGAGCTGAACCTTGGCCCCGACCCGGAGGTCATCTTCGAGCTGATCAAGCTCCGCACCTGGCGCGATAACCTGTGGGTGCAGCTCCACGGGGCAAGCGTCTTCAGAAAGGTCGGCGAGCCGAGCGTGGCGATCGAGGTGAACAGTTCGGTGGTTGGCTGGGATGACCATACCCTCTACACCCAGCGAGTCCGCAACTACACGAAGAAGCCGATCGATTTGGAGGTCCGCCGAAATTTCCCCGGCCATGTCGTCTTCCGCACGGAGCTTCCCGCCAAGAATCACGACTACCAGACGGTCGAGTACACGGCCACGGTGCAGCCCGCTGAGAAGGTTAATCTGCTGTACGAGATCATCCAGCACCAGGGTTGGCTGGCCAAGCAAAACAACATCGTGATCGAAAAGGCGGTTGTCAGTCCCTGAGTCGCCGGAACTTCACTGGAAAAAAAGATGTTCACGCAAAGGCGCAAAGATCCTGATTGGAAGTTGTCCTAACTTCCAAACTCGGGCTAGGAAAGCCATCCTACGAGCTTGACGATGCTTTCTTGTCGGGAGCCTTCTCGGCCTCT
>JANXQG010000164.1 GCA_025356915.1 Planctomycetota bacterium
CAAGGAGGCGCGCAGGTGTACGGCACGCCGTGGCCGCTGAGCGAGGACTATTTTCTGGGTGTCTACGACGCGACGATGCAGCCCGGCAATGGACTACAGGGTAGCATCTACGCGCAGGGGAACTACGGTGTACGCATGAAATCCAGAAGATCGGCTACACGTAGCATCTACGCGCAGGGGAACTACGGCATCTATCTCATCGACAGCTTCGGTAACAAGGAGCTGATATATCGCGATCCGGACATTGCCTGCCTCAGCCCGATCCCATTGCGTGCCACACCCATGCCGCCTGCCGCGCCTGACCTTGTCAAACGCAGCACGAACACAGACCCTGCGGCGCGACCTGCAAAGATCGAGAAGGCACCGGAAGGGATCATTACGGTGATTAATACCTATGAGAGCCTCAAGCCGTGGCCCACGGGGACGAAGATCAAGGAATTGCGCGTGTTACAGGTTTTCCCGATGTCAGTTCCGTCGGGCAAACCACCCCACGAGACTGCGCTGCGCACGGCCACCGCGGGCGATTCGGTGGTGCCGGTTCGCTGGGTCTTGGGTACGGTTCCGATCGAGGCGGACGGAAGTGCGCATTTTCTCGCGCCCGCCAACAAGGAAATTTTTTTCCAGGCGATTGACGAACAGGGCCTGGCGGTGCAATCGATGCGATCGGCAACCTATCTGCACGATGGCGAACAGTTGGTGTGCGCCGGCTGCCATGAGCCAAAACACCGGTCGCCGACGACACAAGTCGCGGTGCCGCTGGCCACGCTGCGCAAACCTTCGGTTTTGAAGCCCGATGTGGAAGGCTCGAAACCTTTCAGTTATCCGCAGTTGGTGCAGCCGGTACTGGACAGGCACTGCGTGGAATGTCATGCGAAGAATGCCAACAAGACAATCAGTCTTGCCCGCGAGCCGATCGCTCGCAACTGGTACGCCTCCTACGCAAACCTAGTCGATCGTTACGGTTTCCACGACTATGGCGATCCCTTGCGGACAACGCCGGGCCGGTTTGGGGCCAAGGCGTCGAATCTGTACAAGATCCTCCAGAAGGATCACTACGGCGTGAAGCTCTCTCCCGAAGAGATGCACCGGCTGACCTTGTGGCTCGACTGTTCGTCGATGTTCTACGGAGTCTATGAACGCGAAGGGGGCCAACAGCAGCTTAAGGGGCAGCTTGCCACACCAACATTAGAATAGCTTTGAATCGGGATCGGTTGAGTCCACGCCCAGGACGACGAGCCTCCGGAGCTAACCTACGTGGACGCCGCCACGTTCGAGGCGACCTTCTAATTTTCACCGATGACCAGTCGGCCCGTGGGACGGTACGCGCATGCGGTTTGTCGATTTAGTCGAAAAACCTTGTTGTGGCCGGTCTCTGACCGAGCCACACCGCCGACCCAAGGTCTCCAATTTACCGGGAGACCTTCGGTCGGGCGTTTCGGCGGGGTCAGGAGACCCGCGCCGAACCCGACCCAGCGGGGTCGGGGGGCATCTTTCGACTAAACGGTATGTACCGTTCTCGGCCGAAGAAAACGAGCCGCACTGCCGACCGTCGGCAGGTATCCTAACTCTAGGATTCAGCGAGACTTATATCTAGTGGGCGTTACAGGACTCGAACCTGTGACCTCCTCCGTGTGAGGAAGGCGCTCTAACCAACTGAGCTAAACGCCCCGAATCATTTATTATCGGGTGGAGGGCCACCTAGGCTCGCGTGGGATTTCGCAGCCGACACCACGGTGGCAGGTTTGGCCGGCGGTGGCTCAAACTTAGGGGCCGTGGACTCCTCATGGGCCAAATCGTCGGCTTTGTCCATGCTGCGGGCGACCGCATGTTTTGTATCAAAGGCCACGGATTCAATCTCGTCTCGAATCCCCTGCACACTCTTTTTCAAATGCATCAACTGTTTACCAAGGGATGCAGCAACCTCAGGCAGACGCTCACCATACAGAAGTACCCCAAGAATCGCAAGTATCAGGAATCCCTGGATACTAACAAACTCGAAGAAAGCCAACGGCAAAAGCATCACGACCACCTAACTTCTTACGGAAGAGCTTGTTTCAAAAATAAGCTTGCGGGGCTTATTTTTCCCCTGATGTTGGTTTTTGAAACAAGTATTCAGCTTTTCACAGCCTGGTCATCGAGCTTCTTAGACGCTTCGAGTTTTTTTGCGGCATCATCTTCGGGAGTGCCTTCCAGACCCTTTTTGAACTCCGTCACGCCCTGTCCCAGCGACCGCATTACCGAGGGTAGGCGGTTGCCGAACAAAAGCAATGCAATAAATCCGACGACTATCATCGTTCCTGGTGTGAGGAAAGCGAAGAGCGACATAGCATGGGTATCCGTAACAGGTGGGTATGGCTATGGCCCCTCCTCTATGAGTGGAAGGGACAATCTATGTCCTATTCTACATCTCTCGGGCAGCACTGTCAAAGGGCGGACAGGAAGAGAACTGTAAAATTGGGGAGGGCGCGAGTTTCCTCGGGTTGCAATCTTCGGTGCGATTGCCCTATAATGGATACCCGTCAAGCTCAGCCTACTTTCTTTTCCGAAAGACCCTTGCTCGATGCTGAACTGGTTTCGCAATATCTTTGCCGCTGTAGCGACGGTTTCACACGCACTTTGGGTGGGTCTGCGCTATTGGATTCGTACCTACGATCCCCAGCGAAGAACTTTCACTGAAAAGTACGAATTTCCCGAACTTCCGGTCGCCGTGGCCCCGCGATTTCGCGGCTACCATCGTTTTGATCTGACGACCTGCATTGCCTGCGAGGCGTGCGCCAGGGCCTGCCCGGCCAATTGCATTGAAATCGGCAAGCAGAAGGCACCGGAAAAGAAGGGGTTTCAATTAACCGAATTCGTCATTGACTATGGAAAATGCCTGTTTTGTGCTTTGTGCGTGGAGCCTTGTCCCGTCGATTGCATCTTCATGGGTTCGTCGCACGATTTAAGCTGCTACTCCCGCGATGGATGCCGGGTTGATTTTTCTCGGCTTCCGGTCGAAATAGCCTGGGGAAAAGCCACGCTTGAACCGCTGGCGGTCGCTCTATCCAAGTCGGTGCTTCGCCCGGTGCATGGAGGCCCCAATCAGTGAGTCCCCATAAGACTCTCCACGGGTTGCATAGTTAGTCGATTCGCCCTAGAATAATTGCTTTTCAAGTCCGATCTTTCGCTGGAACTCGGAATGTCTCCGACCTCAATTGCCGCCTACATCGTGCTTTTTGGCTCGGTTGGGCTATTGTTTTTGCTGGTGTCGCTGCTTGTCGGCCGACTGGTGCGCTGCGATATGCCGACACCGGCCAAGCGAGAGGTCTATGAATGTGGCGAGCCGGCAGTCGGAACGAGTTTTGTGCAATTTGATCTGCGATTCTATGTGGTGGCCTTGGTTTTCATCGTTTT
>JANXQG010000170.1 GCA_025356915.1 Planctomycetota bacterium
TTTCGTTTCGGTGGCTAAAAAGGGCATGGCGGCGGCATCCAGCACGGCGCGGGCCGCGTCTTTGCCCGCCAGCGCGGTGTCGAAGACCGGTTTGGTGGCATAGGCGGCGGTCCAAGCCGTCTGGGCCGTATTGAAGAGGGAGATTCGCGACGGGGTGAGCTGGAGCGGGTTGCCGGCAACGTTGCCGGCGGGGGCCAGGCCCACATTAATAAAATGGTCGAACTGGTCGTCGGGGGATGAAATATAGTCGTGCATGAAAGCTATCCCAGCCTTTTAAGAAAGATAAGATATGGGTCATTGTATCAGAAAATGCATTTACTGTCAATGAAAATAACGAAAATAACGAATTTGGCGTTTAGTGCGGCTTAACGGCTCAAACAGCCCAGGTTTCTACTTGGAGGGACGGCGTCTTTGAAGGAAATCCCGGCGTCTCTGTTTTCAGCCCGGTTGGAGCGATGGAAATGCCAAGCTCGGGAAAGCATCTCCATCTCGCCCCACGCGGGGCCGGAAGGTTTTGGGTCTTGGGGGCTAGTTCTTTGATGCAGCAAGAAATGCCGGCCAGAGATCTTTGCGAACATGGATCGCGATTAGCACCCCGGGCCGGAGCGACTCGTAAAGAGGGCCGCTGTAGTCCGCTAGGCGAGTCGTAAGGTCGTGGCAATCGATGTCGCTGGAGATAATAAGAATCGCGGGCGGAGGATAGCGGTTCAAGTCTCGCTTCCACGCCTTCTCGTCGAGCCAATAGCAGACCCGCTCTTCATGGAACTTCCGCAAATACCAAGGAATCGGCCAATAGTTGTCGGTTACCACCACTTGAATCCACAGGTCGTGGCCCTCCGGCACGCGCTGGGCCAAGCGATCGAGTCGCTGGCCCAGATTCGGCAAGGGCAGGGGGGTGTGCGCGTAGACATAAGGATTCCGCGAGTCGGCCAGATATCGTGGGTTGAAGTTCAATTGATAGCCCTGCAAGCCAAGATGACCCGCGCCGGTAGCCAGAACGAGCACGGCTATCAGTTTCAGCGGCCAGTTCGGCAGAAGGCGAAAGATGGCCGCTGCGCCGACACCCGCCAGCAAGATCATGCCCAAAAGAAAGCTCAGCCCGCACCAGGGGGTTTTGTAGCTGATCAGACTGTAGAGCAGCGTTAGGAAAAATGTGTAGAAGGTCAGAAAGCGGGGCAGGGCAGGGGGGGGGAGCTGGGGGCTGGGAAGGGGATTGGCGATTGGGGATTGGGAGCGGAGGACGGTGGGCGGTAATTGACGGCGAGCAAGCGAAACAACGGCACCGAGGATCGCCAGCACTGCGATAAAACCCTCGCTCCAAAAGATTCGTTTTGAAGGCCGATAGGCGAAGAATAGTTGGAGATAGTAGTACCAAGGTTCGGAGTGGTCGCCCTGCTGGCTGCCACGACGGAAGTAGTTGGCGTAGGCAGAAACCGAGTCCCAGGGGCCTAGCCAGTTTTTGCCGAACATCGAGAAGAAAGCCGTGGCGACGAGGCAGGCCATGAGAATTGCCGCGAGGATGTGCAAGAGAAGGGGCGTGAGGAGAGAATTGCCCTCACCCCCGGCCCCTCTCCCGAAAAGGGGAGAGGGGAGACAGCAATCTCCGGCCCCTCTCCCGAAAAGGGGAGAGGGGAGACGGCAATCTCCGGCCCCTCTCCCGAAAAGGGGAGAGGGGAGACGGCAATCTCCGGCCCCTCTCGCGAAAGGCGAGGCGAGACGGCAACCCCAGGTCAATGCGGCGGCGGCAACTGCGGCAGCAGCGGAAAGGATCCATGTCTCTTTTGTGGCATGCATCATGCCGACTGCGGCTCCGGCGGCAAGAACCCAGGCTAAGCGGCGCGTGCGAACGTATCGCCACCCACACCCCAGCGAGGCCAATGTGAAGAAGAGCAGGAGCGTTTCTTGGATGTAGTAACGGCTATAAAACACCATCGCTGGCGAAATGGCGGTCAGCAACGCCGCGATCACCACTGCGGGCCAGCCCAACCCGTCGGCCAAGAGCATGAGCAATCCGATCAGCCCTAGGCTAAAGAACACGGGCACGATGCGATAAGCGACTTCCTGGCTGCTGGCCAGATCCTTGGCCCCGCTGATTGCCAGGGAAGGGAGGGTCAGCCAATAAAGGCTGGGGCCATGGTGATCGTTTGTATCGTAGTCGTATTTGCCTGTTTCATGGAGTCGCCCGGACTTGACAGCCTGATTGGCCTCGTCGGCATGCATGGGCCGCTGGGCAAGTCGCGGCAAACGAAACGCGGCCGCGAGGACCAAAATGGCCAGCATCGCGACCGCAAACAGCAGGTAGGGCCGGTTCATTTGACCCGTTTGCCGTAGACTTCCACTTCAACGTAGTGGTTTTGGTCGTTCGACGTATTCCCGTTGGAATGCAGACGGACGTACCGCCCACGGACCGGTTTGCCCTGCGCGTCCTTCACGGCAAGGGCCTTGCCGCGGTAATCGTCGATGTACTCCAGTTGTTTACCCGCGCCGAATCCCAGGGCGTCGGCGAAATCGTTGTTGAAGACAGTTTTTACGTCCTTGATAAACTCCGGATCGTCGGAGATTTGGGCAACCATGCTATGATAGACGCGGCCCTCGGCATGGTAATGCCAGACGACAATGGCCGAGATATCGGCCGGATTTTCCAGGTCGATTTGAATCCACTGTTTGCCCGGGGCCAACTCGACGAAGCTGCCGTCGGAGCCGTCCTTATCGCCGTCGGTGGCCAGGGATAGCTCGCCGATGATCGGGGCCGAGTCGCT
>JANXQG010000196.1 GCA_025356915.1 Planctomycetota bacterium
TCAGTGGGACGCTACGGGCGTTCGGCAACCGACTGTTACCGCACCCGGTACTGTTGCTGGGGCGCTAAACAAGTACGCCGGATTTGACTCCCTCCCACCAGCAAGTCTTACCGACGGGGATGATGCTGAGCACCTGCGGCAAGCGCATAAACCCGGTTTCTGGTATGTCGTACATATCGAACTCATTTTCCCAACATCTCATACTACCACAGCTATGGCGCAAATGTCTCGGAGAATCGCACTGACAGCCATTCTCCGCGATTCATGGCATTCAAAACGTTCCTTTCCAGCTTGCCGTGCCATTCCAGCTTTCATGATCTTGTAGCTCCTCACTCGTCTTTGTGCCGACTTGCCCGCAGCTTTCTCCTTCCCCTCTTCAAACCACCCCCTCCGATGGCCTTATTAACGGCACTGTGAATCAGCCGCCGGGCCGGGCAAGCAGAAAATCGGTTCCCCCTGAAGGTCGCCCCCAATTTTCCGCTTGCCCGGTTCGCTGCGCTCGCTTCGCCCCGGACTAGGCCGATTCAGAGGCGTGCCGTAAGGCCCCAATGGTGGGGCCGGAAACCAAAGAGAAGGAGAACACCATGTCACAACCAGCACACAAAATCCGCGTCGGCGTCTTGCAAGTCACGATCTGGAGAAACCACGGCGAAAAGGGCAACTGGTACAGCATCATTCCCAGCCGCGGTTACAAGCAGGGCGACGACACCTGGAAAGAAACCGACAGCCTGGGTTTCGACGACCTGCTGACGATGGCCAAGCTTTTCGACCTGGCCCACACCTGGGTCATGCACCAGCAGCAGGCCGACGCCAAAGCCCGAAAAGAATCTGAACAGGCGGCAGCCTGAGCCGGATGCCGGCGAGGCGGCCACGCCGCCCGCCGGCCTCTTTGCCAAATTTCAACCCATTCTTGGAAAGGACTCCACTCATGACAACCATCGAACACACGCCCGGCCCGTGGCAACAACATTGGCAATTCATCGTCGCACCCGATCCCGACGGCATCCACCCGGACATTTACATCGCCGAAATCGCCGACGAAGACAGCGAGGGGCGGATTGCTTCACCCGAACAGCAAAAATCCAATGGCCGACTGATCGTTGCCGCCACGGCCTTGCTGGCGGCACTCAAGGGGATCATCGACTACGCCGAGAACGAGGCTTACAGCCTGGAAAAGCTGAAAGACAGTCCCGAAGCCGAAGCGGAGGCGGAAAGGGCGTGGAAGGCCACTGAGGCGGCCCGCACCGCCGTTGCGATGGCAACGGACGCCAGCACGCCGTGGGACACCACGGATGACCGGCCTGCCGCAGCAAGCAGCCCCTATTCCGTGCTGCTGCTCTACCCCGACTACGCCAACGACAGCGGCACGGAGACCTATTACGCCTTCGTCAACGCCACCAGCCAAATCAAAGCCGTGACCTTGGCCCAGGGGAAAGCCGCCACCGCTCAGGATGGCGTGGAGATGGAGCCGGACGATTTCGTCCCGCTGCTGGTGACGCAAGGGCACCATGCCAGCACACCGCTTTTCAACAAGTGAACTAACCACCAACAGAGAAAGGAATCCGCTCATGACAACCCGCAATGATTTATATACCCGCGTCACCAACAGCATCATCGCCGACCTCGAACAAGGCATCCGTCCGTGGCTCAAACCGTGGAACGCCGAGCACGCGGCTGGCCGCATCACCCGACCCTTACGCGTCGGCGGCCAGCCCTACAAGGGAATCAATGTGATGATGCTGTGGGCATCGGCAATGGCCCAGAACTTTACCGCTCCCATCTGGATGACCTTCAAACAGGCAATGGAACTGAATGCCAATGTCAAAAAGGGTTCCAAGGGTTCCCTGGTCGTCTACGCCGACCGCATCACCAGAACCCAGACCACCCACAACGGCCAGGAGAATGAACGCGACATTTACTTCATGAAGGGCTACACCGTCTTCAACGTCGAGCAGATCGAGGGACTCCCGGCCCACTTCCACGCCACGGCCACCCCGCAGCTCGACACGGTGCAGCGTATCGAGGCCGCCGACCAGTTCTTCGCCAACACCGGGGCCGACATCCGTCATGGCGGGAATGAGGCGTATTATGCCCCCGCATCCGATTACGTGCAGATGCCATCGTCGATGTTCTTCAGGGACGCCGAGAGCTATTACTCGACGCTGGCCCACGAAATGACGCACTGGACGAAACACCCAGCCCGCCTCGACCGCGACCTCGGCCGAAGGAAGTTCGGCGATGAGGGTTACGCCCGTGAAGAACTGGTCGCCGAGATCGGTGCCGCGTTCCTCTGCTGCGACATCGGCATCACCCCGGAACTGCGCGACGACCACGCCGCCTACCTTGGCCACTGGCTCAAGGTTCTGAAGAACGACAAACGAGCCATCTTTCAGGCAGCCGCCCACGCCCAACGAGCCGTTGATTTCCAGCACGGACTCCAGTCCGGCACGGCACGCACCCAGGATCGTGAACTGGTTAGCCAGTCATGATTGGCCCGTCACTCAACATCCAACCAACGCACGGAGGCACTCCATGACCTACACCTTTATTGAACTGACCGAAGACGAATTCGACAACCAGTATCCTCTTGTCACCAATCACTTGAATCCCCACGCAAGCTGGGCATTCGACAGCGACGCTGGCTGTCTATTTGAAACCTACGGCGACGAGATTGCCTTCGTCCGCAGCCAGAACCCGCAAACCATCTGGACTCTGGTGGATGGCGACGACGGCAATCAATACCTCGTGAGCGGCTACCACCTCGTCAACCGAATCGGTTATCTGGTCAGCACCATCCCGTTTCCCAATGACGCCGAGATCCAGGTTTCCATTCTGAACGATTCCGACGCATAGGCGGACACCGGCTGTTCCGCCGCAGTCCTGCGGCAACGTCCTTGACCGCTGCGACTGCTCGCCTCGCCATCCGGGCCGACGGTTCGGCGGCCACGGTTTTCTTGCTCGAAAACCACTGACCGCGTCACCCATCGCCGAATCCGCTTTGTCTCGACAATTATTGGGGCATTTCCACTGCCATAACTTCTTCCTCGTGGCATCCATAAGACGCATGTGCCCATAGCTCGCGACATGCCGATCCCACCACAATCTTCCATGATGATTCCCGTATAGGTTGAATTTCCGGCAATGCTTCCCTGGTTCGATTGCTCGATGGAATGCCAGCCCCCAACCACACTCTCGACGTGAACAACTTCATCGCGAATGATGGCAACGCCGTTAATGAATGGCTGGCCAGAATTTCTATCACAGCCCGCTCGAAGTCGGACGGCACACACCCCTCGCAACCCCGTCCTAAAATCACCCCAAGGCAGGCATGAACCGGCTGGACAATTTGAACGCCAGAATATTCACATTTTCTACAGGCGTCTTCCCTATGCACGGCATAGGCCAAATTGCACGGTTCCAGCCGGTTCCAGCAGACAGCGCATGCCCCGTTTCCTGGCACGCGGTTCTGTCGCCAGATTAATGTCTCGTCGTTGGCGCACGCTTCACAACCATTCGTTCCTCCAATGGTTGATCGTCTGACCGAACACGACGACGCGACAAGAACGCTTCGTTTCTGCTGGGGTTCAGTGCGGCATCGCCTCGCGTATCGCGGGAAGACTATGTTTTCTGCATGGTGCCATGCGGAAACCCGCACTCAGCCTCTTGCGCGACAACCTACAATTGTGTTATAATTCTTAATGAGGGTTAACGATTAGCCCCCATATCGACAGGGAGGATCACATGCCATCACGCAAACGAACACCCGCTCAAAAATCCACAGAAACCCCCACCGTAGTCGCCGAACCGCCGGCAGCAGAAACCACAACCGCAGTTGCCGAACCGCCGGCACCGGAGACCAACGGAAACGGCCAGAGTTTCGCCGACAGGGTTGGTCAAAAGAAATGGGTGTATGCCCCCGATCCATTCGGAATAGCCACGGACTACCAGGCTGGCGTACGCCTCTTCGAGAGCAAGCAGGACCGCCAGATGGCAATCAAGTTTGAGGATAAGCCGAGCCAGGCCGTCATCGACACGATGAAAGAGGCGGGCTACCGGTGGAACCCATCGGACAGGATATGGTCACACCCGGTCTGGCCGGAATCGGCGATGAGCACCCGCATCGACGCGGAACGGCTCTATCAGGAAGTGTGCAAGATGATCCGGTTAGACAAAGGCATCGAGGGACCAGAAACGTCCCGCTAACCGGAAACCATTTCGGAGGTGCTGTCGTATGACCGTCCCGCCAACCTACAACTTCAATGACCTTGGCCCCCAGGCCCAGATGATGTCCAGAAATTGTAACAACGACCGCATGGCGATGATTCTACAGTACGTCGCCGTCGGCTCCATGATCATCATGGCCGGAGTGGCTGCGAGCCAAGTGTTGCGAGACGCATTTGGTCCACCTGAACACCGCCGCAGAAACGGCAGGTCAAGATGAAGTGTTCGGGTACATTTACGCCCCATCCCAGAAGCCGAGCGGCATCTTCACGCAAAACGAAGATCATGGACCTATTGTCGGCAGGGGTCCATCCGCTACGGGGTAGTCGTGCCAAACGCCGGGAACCAAGCATCGCTGACGGTTCCTGACCATGGTACGGAAACCCACAGACTGGCGAGAACCCTCGCTATTCCCATCCAGCCCAGCCGACTCGCCTGAGCCGCAAGACAACATTATCATTCATCCAGAAGGAGACCAACATGCAGTACAAGAGCATCATCCACGATCTGTTGCAGCAACGGCCACAGATGCACGATCAGCTCCGCAAGAGCCGGAAACTCCTGCCGACACTGGAACTCTACGCCCGGGAGCTGAAGACCAGCCACGAAGCCTGGAAGGAAATGCTCTTGCAACTGAGGCCGGGCAGCGACAAGAGCCAACTCGCGAGCGAGGCCCTGGAACTAGCCCTGAAGGAAATGGAGGATCGTTTGCCCACCGCGTCTTCTCAGGACGGCAACCCGGCGCTGGTTCTCGACGCGGCAATGTTGTTTCTCCGCCGTCCCATGTCGCGCGCCTGAAGGCGTCACGAAACCTGCCGACGCTGTTTGATTCCTTCTCCGACGATCCTTCTCCAACCACACCACCCCCGCATGGGGCCTTGAACGGCGGCACCGTACTCAGCCCGCCGGGCCGGGCAAGCGCAAACCCGGTTCCCCCTGAAGGTCTCCCCCAACTTTCCGCTGGCCCGGTCGCTGCGCGAGCAGAGCCCCGGCTCGAAGCTGAGTCCCTGGCTCGCCATCAGGCCCCGATAACGGGACCGGAAACGCCAGGAGAAGGAGACCGCGCCGTGTTAGAAAATCAGTTCAGCTTGCAGTTAGACATACCCCCACCCGGTATCACGGCAAGTTTGCCTGTACTGCCCCGACCACCGCAGTTGGCCTCGATCTCCAGCGGCGAAAAGTCAAAGGCCCGCGACATTCTCGCCGCCATACGCACCGTGAAGTCCGTTGAGGAACAGCAGCGAACCGCCACCGCCGAGGAAAAACAAGCACTCGCCCGCTTCGCCGGCTTCGGGCCGGTCGCCCTCTCGATTTTCCCCGACCCCGTTACCGGCCGCTACAAGGATGCCGGCTGGCAGTCGGTGGGCGAAGAACTGAAGACGCTGCTTACGCCGACGGAATACGACAGCGTCAAACGCACCACCTTCAACGCTTTCTACACGTCGCCGACCGTCATCACTGCAATCCACGATGCCATTGCCCGCTTGGGCGTGCCCGACAACGCCACTGTCCTGGAGCCCGGTTGCGGCATCGGCAATTTCATGAGTCAGGGAAAGAAAGGAATGCGTTTCATTGGCATCGAACTCGATTCTATCTCCGGCCGCATCGCCAAGGCGCTCCACCCCGAGCAGGACATCCGCATCGAGAGCTTCCGCGACACCAAGCTGCCCGAGGACCGCATTGACGCTGTTGTCGGCAACGTCCCCTTCGCCGACCTCAAACTCGACTACCAGGGGATGCGACTTTCCCTGCACGACTATTTCTTTGCCAAGTCCATCGATGCCTTGAAACCCGGCGGCGTTATGGGACTGGTGAGCAGCCACTACACCCTCGACAAACAGAATGCCGCGATCCGCGAATATCTGGCCGACAAGGCGGACTTTGTTGGGGCGATCCGCCTGCCCTCCGATGCGTTCAAGCGAGAAGGAACCGCCGTCGTGACCGACATCGTGTTCTTCCGCAAGCGGGCACCGGGGGTGCCGGCCAATCATGTTGACGACGACTGGATTGGTATCGCACCGCTTGAGATCGATGGCGCAGAGGTTTCGATCAATCGCTACTTCGTGAACCATCCCGAAATGGTCCTGGGGCAGTGGAGCCGCAAGGACACTCTATATGGAGGCGAAGGCTACAGCCTGACCAGCAGCGGCGATTTGGCCCGGCAGCTTCAGGATGCGATCCATCGCCTGCCGCAATTCACTCCGTTGCAAGCGTCTCCGGCCGAGGAACCACCCGCCGCCGCCTTCGCACCTCCGCCGGCAGAACGCCACATCACCGAAGGCAGCTTTTTCGTCGCCGATGACCGCACCATATGCCAATCCGTGGGCGGGCAAGCCGTTCCCGTGGTCTATGGCGGCACTTCCTTACGAGCGGACGGTACGCTTACCGGCAAACGCCTGGCCGCCTTGATTGGCTTACGCGACCGTGCCCGCCGCGTCCTGCAATCGCAGAATGAAGGCTGGCCCGATTCCAACCGCCGCGACGCGCGGAGCGATCTCAATAGGGCCTACGAGTTGTTCG